>CAJXAU010000016.1 GCA_913050205.1 uncultured Verrucomicrobiota bacterium | reverse complement strand
TCGAACGGCAGTTGCCACTTTTGCAGGCGGCCGAAAAAAGGGTTCACGCGCTGGCACTTGGCCAAGCGGTGACTCCGTACAAGCCGAAGCCGCTCCCCTTGGCCAAGCCGGAGGAGAAAACGCTGACCCCGGAGGAGCAGTTGGCAGCGTTCACGGTGGATGACCGTTACGAGGTGAACCTGTTCGCTTCCGAGGAGGATGACGTGGTGAAACCCACCCAGTTTGCCTGGGATGAAAAACGGCATCTGTATGTGGCATGTTCGCCGACCTATCCGCAAACGTTGGCCAGCTCGCCACGAACTGACTACATCGTTGTCTTGAAGGATACGGATGGTGATGGCCGGGCGAATCAGTCTCACCGGTTTGCGGAAGGGTTGACGATGGTGCAGGGGGTTGAACCGGGTGCGGACGGACTGTTTGTCTGCGATTTTGACAGACTGTTGCATTTGAAGGATACGGACGGAGACGGACGTGCCGATGTGAGGCGCGTGCTCTTTTCCGGGTTTGGTATTGGAGACACGCATCAACTGGTGAACAGCATCAGCCATGGGCCGGACGGCAGCCTTTGGTTCACGCAGGGGTTGCATGCGATGTCGAGGGTGGAATCGCCGTGGGGCATCGTGCGGCTGGATCGTTCTGCCGTGTGGCGGCTGCGACCGCGCGAATTGCGGCTGGAGGGGTTTTTCGGAGGTGGCATGGCCGGAGCGAATTGCTGGGGAGTGGTGTTCGACGATTTCGGCCAGGTGTTTCACAAGAGCGGCGACCGGCCACACGGTTACTGGACGGTACCCGGTATGGTGCGCGGTGGCAGTCCCTCTGGCAGCAGTTCGGCGACGGAGGCGAGTGTGTCGTACCGGAATTCCCCGGAGCAGTATCACCCGATCGGCGCGCTGTTTGAGACATCCCCCAAGACCACGGCGATTGACATCGTGGGGACGCAGGCGCAGCCCCCGGAGATTCAGGGCCATGCATTGATCGGAGGCTACTTTGGGTCGGTGGTGGAGTTGCACCAAATCCTCGATGACGGAGCCGGCTTTAAGAGCAAGCAGCGTCCCCGCGTCATAACGTCCTCCACGCCCACTTTTCGACCTGTGGACGTGAGCGTGGGGCCGGACGGTGCGATGTACCTCGCCGACTGGACCAACCCGATCATCGGCCATTATCAGGCCAGCTACGCGAATCCCAATCGCGACAAGTCGAGCGGGCGAATCTGGCGTATCACAGCCCGAGGTTACCCGCCGATCCAACAGCCGGATCTTGCCGCCATGTCGATCGGTGACCTGCTGGAACAACTGTCCTCGCTGGAACGTTGGACACGTTATCAGGCCAAGCGGCTGCTGTTTTACAGGCCAAGCGCGAGGGTAATCAGAGAATCGGACGACTGGCTGGCCAAGCGCTGGGATGTGGTGGACGACCGCTGGCTGCTGGAGGTGATCGGGGTGTACGAGGCGCACGAGACGATTCGGCCAAGGCTGCTCGACCGGTTGTTGGCGTCAGAGTATCACCGGGTTCGGGCCTATGCGACGCGTGTTGCCGGTAAGTGGGGAACACGCTTGGCCAAGCCGCTGGCCCGGCTCATGCAGCAGGCTGGTGACGAACACCCGCGCGTGCGGTTGGAGGCCGCAGTGGCGGCGACGTATGTGCCCGATGCCAAGTCGGTCGAGGTTGTCATGGAGGCGTGGGCCGGCAGGCGGGATCGATTCCTGGACTACGCGACCCGCACGAGTGCCCGGGCGTTGCAGCCATACTGGGATCATGCCCTTCGAGACGGGAAACTGGATTTTGCCGGCCACTCCGATCGTGCGGATTATCTGCAAAAATTGCGCGGTACACCGCCGAAAAGGGTGTCGGAGGGGGAGCGGTTGTACAACATGGCCTGCATGGCCTGTCATCAACCGGAAGGGAAGGGTTTGCCCGGGGTGTACCCGCCGCTGGCCGGGAGCGAATGGGTGAGTGACGACCCGGAGCGGCTGGTCAAGGTGATCCTCCACGGGTTGGCAGGGCCGATCTCGGTGGCGGGCCAAAAGTATGGGACGGGAAGAGCCGTGCCGATGCCGGCGATGGGAGGCTTGAACGACCAACAAGTCGCCGCTGTTTTGTCGTATGTTCGCAGGGAGTTTGGAGAGAGTGCGCCGGAAATCTCCGCTGAATTTGTGAAAAAAATCCGCGCGAAGACAGCCGACCGGGTCAAGCCGTGGACGGCGGAAGAGTTGCATTGAGTGCCTTGGCTTGCGCTTGGCCAAGCGGGTCACTAGCGTCCGGTCCGTGATCTCGATGCGGTTGATCAGCCTGCTTGGTATTCTGACATTCCTTGGCTTGGCCTGGGCGTTATCGTCTCATCGCCGAAACATCCCGTGGAGGGTGGTCGGCTGGGGGATGGGATTGCAGTTGATTATCGCGCTGTTGGTTTTCCAGACACAACTTGGCCAAGGGCTGTTTGAAGCGGCGAACGTGGCCATCACCAAGCTGAACGAGTTTGCAAACGAAGGCTCAAAACTGGTATTCGGCCCTCTGGCTGAACCAGAGAGTATGGGGAGGGTGTTTGGCCCGGACAAAAGTGTACTTTTCGTCATAGTCATCCCGGCCACGATCATTTTTGTTTCGGCACTGTCCTCGCTACTTTACCACTGGCGGATTTTGCCGTGGATCGTTACTGGTATCGCTTGGGTGATGCGGCGCACGCTGCGTACAAGCGGCAGTGAGACGCTGGCCACTGCAGCGAATGTGTTCATGGGGCAGACCGAGGCGCCGTTAATCGTGAAGCCGTATCTCGCCGGCATGACTCGCAGCGAGTTAATGGCGTTGATGGTGGGTGGCATGGCGACCATTGCCGGTGGTGTGGCTGCGGCGTATGCCGCGTTTGGGATCAACGCCGGCCATCTTTTGACGGCATCACTGCTAAGCGCTCCGGGGACGTTGGTGATCGCGAAGCTGATGTTCCCTGAGACAGAAAAAAGCGCGACGGTGGATGAGGCCTGCGAATTGCCAAGAAGTCCGGCCACCAACAGCATCGATGCATTGTGTCAGGGTGCAGCGGATGGAATGCGCCTTTCGATCAACGTGATTGCCATGCTGATTGCATTCATCGCGATGGTCTATCTCGCCAATGCACTGCTTGCTTGGGGGCTTTCGTGGACCGATTGGACGATCACGATTCAGGAGTTGGTCGGTTGGTTGAATGTTCCGTTTGCCTTCATGATGGGCGTGCCGGCCGACGAGTGCCTGCGGGTGGGTACGGTGTTGGGCGAGCGGGTGGTTTTAAATGAGTTTGTCGGGTTTTTCAGTCTCTCCGGCATGACCACTGGCGATGCCGCCCTGAGCGAACGCACCGTGACGATTGCGACGTTTGCACTTTGTGGGTTCGCTAATTTCGCCAGTGTGGCGATCCAGATTGGAGGGATCAGCACGCTGGTCCCGGAGCGGCGGGCTGATCTGGCCAAGCTTGGCCTGAGAGCAATGGTCGGCGGGTTGCTGGCCTGCTACCTCACCGCCAGCGTGGCGGGTTTGTTAACGCCCTAGAGGGAATCCGCACCGGAAGGCGTGGCGGTGCCTGCGTCGGTGAGCGGGAGTGTGAGATGAAAACTGGCCCCTTCGCCCGGGGAGCTTTCTACCCTAGCCGAGCCGCCGTGAAGCTGGGTCACGTGCTTGACGATGGAGAGGCCGAGCCCGGTTCCTCCCAACTCGCGCGAGCGCGCCTTATCGACACGGTAAAAGCGCTCAAAGATTCGTTCGCAAGCTTCGGCGGGGATGCCGGGGCCGTCGTCGGTGACGCAAAGGTCCACCTCCGAGCCATCGCTTTTTGCCGTAACACAGACGCATTCGCCGCCATACTTGATGCCATTTTCGATCAGGTTGTTCAGTGCCTGAAACAGTCGCTGGCTGTCGGCCAAGAGAACGATGTCCTCCTCGATATTATTTTTCAACCGGACGCCCTTATTGCCGGCCATCTCCCGAAGGCTATCTAGCACGCTGTCCACCAGTTGCCGGAGGTTGACATCGCGAAGTTCCAGCCCGATTCCGCCGGACTCGAGGCGCGACAGAGTCAGAATGTCCTCAATCAAAAACGCCAACCGATTTGAGTGGTTTTCGATTTTTTTGAGGAACCGGTGGCTCGTTGTCCCGGTGTCCTCCTCGGCATCCAACAACGTCTCGACGTAGCCCTTGATGATTGAGAGCGGTGTGCGCAACTCGTGGCTGACGTTGGCGACGAATTCCTGCCGCAGGTTTTCCAGTCGCTTCATCCGTGTCAGGTCATGGAACATTAGGATGGTACCGCGATGGCGTTCGTCATTCTCACGGATCGCCACGCCGTTGACCTGCAGGTATCGCTGATCGAGATTCGGCAGCATGAACTCCTCCTGCTCGATGCTGTTTTCCACCTTGAGCCGTTCGATCATGTCGTTCGTCTGGTGGATGCGGATGGCCTCCATTACGGTCTTGCCGCTGGGGTTTTCCGGCAGATCAAACAGGCGGCAAAACGCCCGGTTCGCAAACTCAATTCGCCCGCTGGTATCGGTAACGAGCACGCCTTCCGGCAGGTTCGAAAACATCTCGGCCATGCCAAGCGCCTGGGCAAGCCCCTTGGCCTCGGCAGGGGATTCCGCTTGGCCAAGCGCGAGCGAACGGAAACGGTTTTGCCAGTAAAAATGCAGGGCAAGCAGGCAACCGAACAGGATAATGGAGACGATCCAGCCGCTCATGAAGCCGGTTCCACATATCGGTAGCCCACCCCACGTATCGTCTCGAGGTGCTCGGCCGCTTGGCCAAGCTTGGCGCGGAGGCGTTGTATCGTGGTGTCGACTGTGCGTGTGTCGAGGGTGGGGGCATAGCCCCACACGTCGCGCAGCAGGGTTTCGCGGGTCTGCACCTCGCCGGCTCGACCGGTCAGCAGGCAGAGCAGTTTGAATTCTGTCGTGGTGATGGAAATCGATTCTCCCTCGATGACCGCCTGATGCTTGACGGTGTCCAGCTTGAACGGACCGGTCTCAATGACCTCCACCCCGTCACGATCATCCTCGGTGAGGCGGAGAAGATTTTTCACACGCAGCACCAGTTCCCTCGGGCTGAACGGCTTGGTGACGTAGTCGTGTGCGCCAAGCTCCAGACCGCGGACGCGATCCTCCTCGGCCGCACGGGCGGTTAACATAAGGATCGGGACGCCACGAGTCTTGGGATCCTGTTTGAGCAGTCGGCAGATTTCTAGCCCATTGATCCCCGGTAACATCAGGTCAAGCACCAGCAGGCTGGGGACCTGTGCCCGGGCCAATTTCAACGCCTTGTCGCCGGTGTCCGCTACAGCCACCTTGAAGTTCTCTTTTTCCAGATGAAAAACGACTAGCTCGAGCACATCCGGCTCGTCATCGACCACAAGGATCCGTGTTTCATTCTTTCTGGGCATAGTCTTATGGGGTGGTTGGCTCGGAGTGACGGATGTCGGTCCCCTCGTGGAGCAACACCGCGTCCTCAGCGATGTTCTTGGCGTGGTCGCCAATCCGCTCGAGGCACTTGGTAATAACGCTGAGGTGGAGGCAACGTCGGATGGTGTCCGGGGTCGTTTCCATGATCTCTACGAGCTGCTGCTGGTAGGTGTCATTCAAATTATCGACCTTCTTGTCGCGGGGGATGATCCCGCGCGCAAGGATGGTGTTGCCGATAACGAAGGCATCGAGTGCATCCTTGAGCATGGCGTTGACGAGAAAGGTCATCTCCGCGATGTCCAGCGGTGTGTCCAGCGCGGGCAGGGTCATCAGCTCAATCGACCGGCTTGCGATCGTGGTGGCCTCGTCGCCGACCCGTTCCAAATCCTGCGCAATTTTCATTCCGCAGGTGATCTGGCGCAACTCGAGTTCGCCCGGGTTTTGCGCAAGTAGATTGAGGGCGATGCGGTCAATCTGGATTTCAAACTGGTCAATGATCTCGTCAGTTTCCAGCGCTTGGAGGGCGAGGGGCTCATCCCGATCGAGGTGAGCGCGCACGGCACGGGTCACCACACTCTCGGCGTGGCTGGCCATGATGAGCAGTTTTTCCTTAAATTGGGAGAGAGCTTGTTGATCAAACGCCATATCTGCGCTTGGCCAACTTATCCCGTCCGCTTGGCCAAGCGCAAAGACAAAAAAAGAACCCGGCCGAGGCCGGGCTCTCTCTGGTTTGGTTTGTGGATTAAATCGATGCTAATTGTGCTCGGGGTAACCGGCCATCCAACGGGGCCACCTCATTTTTATGCCGGTGTCGAACTCCCGGTGCCATTTCAGACGCCACAATTTCTTGATCGGGATGTGCTGCACGGAGTGGTCCAGAAACACGCCCTGCGTTCCCCCGGCGTGCCGGTCGAACGCGAAGTGCATCATCTCCTTGCCGGCGCCCTGCCAGTCTCCGTTGTAATTTCCGGCCATGATTTTGTTGGCATTGCCGTGGTATGGCCCACCACCGCGCCACATCGTGTCGAGGAACATTGGGATGTTGTGCAGGTCGTGCCCGGATGGGTTAATCGTCCGCCAGTGCCAGTTCATATTTCGGTTTTGGATTGTTCGAGGCGCGTTGTAGAGCCAGTTGTTGTTGCCATAGCTGGAGCGGGTGGGGATTCCCCGATCCTGAGAGATATGGCCATGCCGGTAGGAGGCGTTGTAGCTGCCAAACACCGCATACTGGTCGTGCTTATACTTCGGAACTTTGATCAGGCGGTAGCTTTCTCCGTTTCGGTCACGGGCCATGTCGGCGGCGGGGCAAAGCAAAATGTCCTGTTTGCGCCAGAATTTTTCCAGTGACGCCACCCACTCGCCCCGGGCCCAGCCGACTTTGAGGCCGTTGCTGAAATACCCATCGTTTTCGTCGGTGTAAAACTGCCACACCAACCCCCATTGCTTGAGGTTGTTGATGCAGACCGTCTGGACGCCTTTTTGTTTGGCCTTGGCCAGAGCCGGGAGAAGGAGCGATGCTAGGATTGCGATGATGGCAATCACGACAAGCAGCTCGATCAGGGTGAATCCGTGTCGTTTGGATGTTTTCATAGCGGTGCGGAGGTGCAAATGTTGAGAGCTTCGTTCCGCATTCCTATCCCCACGTGGCGGTTGCGACAAGTCAATTATCGGCCTGATTCATCGAGGTGTATTGAGGAATTTCCTTGTGGAAGCGGTGAACCTAATAGAACATGCGGCAGTTAGTTCCATGAAATATTTTTTCTATTTTTTGTTGAGTTTGACATTGGGGTGGTCGGCCTTCGGTGAAGAAAAAAAACCGGTGAAGGTATTCATCCTCGCTGGGCAGTCCAACATGGAGGGAAAAGGCAAGGTGGATCCGCTACTCAACCACCAGATCAAGGCGCCCGAGACACGCGATTTTTTCGCGCACTTCCACAAGGACGGTAAATACATCGAGCGAGAGGACGTCTGGATTAACTATCTCAAACGGCGGGGCAACTTGACGGTCGGGTACGGGTCTCCCGGTTGCATCGGGCTGGAACTGCAGTTCGGCCACGTGATGGGCAATCACTACGATGAACCGGTGCTGCTCATCAAGACCGCCTGGGGCGGCAAGAGTATCGGTCGGGATTTCAGACCACCCAGCTCCGGGTTGCAGTCCGAGGAGGAGATCAACAAGGCAGTCGAGGGCATGGTCAAGCGCGACTACAACAACCTTATCCGTAACGAGTGGAACAAGGCCAAAAAGGAAAACCCCGAGATCACCCGAAAGGAGATCGAGGAAAAGAGCAGTGCTTCATTGGAGAAAATTCATCAGGCCAAGGGGGGCGAGTATCGCAAGCAAATCATTGAGAGCAACGGCCATTTTTATCGGTTAATGATGACTGAAATCAAAACCACGCTCAGCGAAATTAAAACCCGCTTTCCGCAGTACGATGGCCGCGGTTACGAGATTGCCGGCTTCGTGTGGTTTCAGGGCTGGAATGACATGTACGGCCCGTTCCCAGCCGAGTACGCGAAAAACATGGAAAATCTAATTCGTGACGTTCGCAAGGATCTTGATGTGCCGAACCTGCCGGTGGCCATCGGCATCATGGGCCAAAACGGTTTCAAGGAAGCCACCGGCAACATGGCCATCGTGAAGAAGGCGCAAGCCTCGATGAACGACGTCGCCGACTTCAAAGGCAACGTGAAAGCCATCCCAACCGACATCTATTGGGACAAGCGAGCCGACGAGGCCTATCCCAATTGGAGGGAAAATCTGGAGGAATGGGTCCTGATCGGATCCGACTTCCCGTACCACTACCTCGGCAGCACCATCACCTTCACGCGGATCGGTCAGGCGCTGGCCCAGACTGTCCTCGAACTCCGCAACGAAAAGTAAACCAAGCGCTACGGCTTAGCGACGGCAGGGACGACTGTACCTCACCCGTCCGTTGGTTCGGGCTAATAAAACCGATACATCAATCCTAGGTGTTTGAGAGGTGGCGTTGCCAACACATTTTTCCTTTCACTATTTTGCATGGCAAAAAGCTTTTGTCGTACGGCTGGGGTCGGTAGCTTTTCCGGCGTGAAGCACACTCGATTTTTTATGGTATCGGTGATGCTTGGCTTGGGCGGATTACCGCTTGGCCAAGCGGCGGATGATGGGTTCGCCAAGGCAGTGGCGACGCTGCGAGCAGTCGGTGGCGAAGGGCAGGGCAATACGGCTGCGGGGCAGGCGTTGCAGCGCTTGGCGAAAGGCGGCCCCGAGACGATTCCCGCATTGCTCTCGGCGATGGACGGAGCCAACCCGTTTGCCGCGAACTATCTCCGAGGTGCGGTTGAGGTAATCTCCGGCAACACCTTGGCCAAGGGCGGTTCGCTGCCGCTGGTTGAGTTGGGTGAATTTTTGTTGAACAAGAGCCACGACACCAAGCCAAGGGCGATGGCGTTCGACCTGATTCGCCGTGCTGATGCCAAGGCGGCCGAGCGGTTGGTACCCGGGTTGCTCAGTGATCCCAGCGTGGATTTAAGGCGGGAGGCGGTGACGCGCCTGCTTGGTCAGGCGGAGGGCTTGGCCAAGGCCGACAATAAACCGGGGGCGGTGCTGCTCTACCGGCAGGCTCTCGATGCGGCACGGGACCTGGACCAAATCCAGCGCATCTCAGCCGAGCTTCGGGAGCTTGGCCGAAAGGTCGATCTGACAAGACACTTCGGATTCCTGATCGACTGGAATGTCGTGGGGCCGTTTCACAACAAGGGCCGCGCTGGCTTCGCCGAGGTGTTCGGCCCGGAAAAGGACGCCGGGTTGGGCGCGGAGTACGCCGGGCTCGAGGGGAAAGTCGGCTGGAAAAAATATTCCACCGATGATGAGTATGGCATGGTCAACTTCAACGAGCCGTACGGCGCGCTGAAGGAGGTCACCGGTTATGCGCAGACGGAATTCATCTCAGCCTCCGACCGACCAGCGGAGTTGAGGTTGGGCTGTAAGAATGCGTGGAAAATCTGGCTCAACGGCGAGTTGGTGTTTGGTCGTGACGAATATCATCGCGGCATGCGGATTGACCAATACAAGTTGCCAGTCCAATTGAGAAAAGGTGCCAACACCATACTCGTAAAGGCCTGCCAAAATGAGCAGAAGGAGGAATGGACAGTGCAGTGGCAGTTCCAATTGCGAGTGTGCGATGCCACTGGAACGGCGATTCATTCACTGGAGAAAAAGAATGCCGAGGTCGCAGCCAAATAATTTTAAAAATATGAAGAAACAATTATTGATCGTTGCGTTGGCGGGCTCGGCTGCTGGTGTGTTTGCCGGGGACTGGACTGGCTTTCGTGGGCCGTTGGGCAACGGTGTCTCCGATGAGATCGGGTTGCCTGTGAAGCTCAGCGCGGAAAAGCACATGACCTGGAAAACCGCATTACCGGGCAAGGGGCTGTCGAGTCCGCTCGTGGTGGGTGACCGTGTTTTTGTCACGGCTAGCGGAGGCACCCGGCAGGATCGTTTGCAGGTAATCTGCCTAAATTCGGCAGACGGCTCGGTGAACTGGAAGCGTCAATTCTGGGTTATGGGCAGCACGATGTGCCACAAAAAAACCAGCGTCGCCGCGCCAACTCCAGTGACAGATGGCAAGTTGCTGTACGCCATTTTTTCATCCAACGACCTATTCTGTCTCGACCTTGACGGCAACCTGAAATGGCTGCGTGGCTTAACGGTGGATTATCCTAACGCACGCAACAGCCTCGGCATGGCATCATCACTTGTGTTGGCAGGGGACGTGTTGGTGGCGCAGGTTGAGAATGACAGCGAGTCTTTTGTTGCCGGGCTGGACAAGGCCACAGGCAGGAATCTTTGGAAAATCGACCGGCCCAAATCGGCGAACTGGACCACGGCCACGGTGCGACGGGAAAAGGGCGGCCGGGAGCAGGTACTGTTGCAATCCGGCAAAGGCATTCATGCGGTCAACCCGTCCAGTGGCAAGGTCGTGTGGCATTACGCGGACGGTGCAGCAACGATCCCGTCGAGCGCCCTTTCGGGGGATATGTTGTTCGTACCGTCGCACGGATTGACCGCGCTGAAACTTGGTGCTGATGGCCAGTCGTTCGAGCAAAAGTGGCGTTCCGGTCGATTGCGTCCCGGCACAGCCAGTCCGATCGTTCATGGCCGCAAGGTGTACAGTCTCAACAACGCCGGCGTGCTTGCCTGCGCTGATGTGGACAGTGGTAATCGGCTGTGGCAACTGCGGTTGGACGGTCCCTTCGGTGGATCGCCGGTGGTGGCGGACAACCATCTGTACGTCTTCAGCGAAGAAGGTCTGGCGCAGGTCGTTGATCTGACAGCGCCGGAGGGCGCCGTTGTGGGTAAGATGGACTTGGGCGAAATGATCCAGTGTTCGCCGGCAGTTTCCAATGGGGCATTGTTCGTCCGCAGCAACGGGCACATCTGGAAAATTTCCAACAAGACTCGTCTGTAAACTTGGCCAAGCGCTTGGCCAAGCCGTTGACACGTCCGCCGAACTGATTTGAAGTTGGCGCGGCGTGCCGACGGATTCCGATTCATTCAACCAACAACTCCGACAGGGAGAGGAGCGCTTGGCCAACGGCCAGGCAGCGGAGGCGGTGTCCTGTTTTCAAAACTGCGTCGAGTTGCACCCCGATGACGCTCCGGCGCGGCTGGCGCTTGGCCAAGCGTTGAGCGAGAGCGGCCGGGATATCGAGGCGCTTGAGCAACTGGAACAAGCGGTTGCGCTCGACTCGTCGCAGGTGCGCGGGCACATCAGGCTGGGCAACGTCCTGCGTGCCCTCAGCCGAACCGGTGAAGCGGTAGAGGCTTATGGCCGCGCGCTGGAGTTGCGTCCGGCCGACCCGTTCATTCTCTCAAACCTTGGCAACGCATGGCTGGATCTCGGCGAATCCGGCCGGGCGATCGAATGTTATCAGCAGTCGCTCGCGATTTATCCCGATGCACCGGCGACACACAGCAACCTGATTTTTGCCCTGCAATACGATTCCGGGGTCAGTCGTGAAGAGATCGCGACTGCCCACTGTGAGTGGGGGGAACGATTCGGGGGAGAGGTGCCGAGCAATCCCGAGCGAAAGGAATACGATTTGCAAAGGCCGTTGAGGGTGGGTTTTTTGTCGGCGGATTTTCGATATCACCCTGTGGGGCGTATGGCTTCGGCGGTATGGCAGCATCTGGATCGGGAACGGGTGACGCCGGTTGTTTACGACAACTCAAGCGACGAGTCGCAGGCCAAGCAACAGTATCGTGACCTTGTAGAGAGTTGGCGAAGCATCGCGGGAAAACCGGACGAGGAGACAGTCGAATTGATCCGAACCGATCAACTTGATGTGTTGCTGGATTTTTCCGGCCACACCTCCGGGAATCGTCTGAGTGTTTTGGCACAAAAACCGGCCCCGGTGCAGGCAACCCTGTTTGGTTACCCGAACACCACCGGACTGAGTGCGGTGGATTTTCGCATCACCGATGCAGTGGCGGACCCTCCCGGTGCGGAGTCGCTGTATGTCGAAAAGTTGTACCGGTTACCGCAGACGGCTTGGGTGTATGGACCTCCGGACGCCAGTCCCGAGCCGGGTGCGTTGCCGAGTCTCAGTGGCCAACCGTTCACGTTTGGTTGCCTGAATAATCCGGCCAAAATAAGTGAGGCGACGTTGCGGGCTTGGAGTGAAATCCTGCTGAGCACCCCAGAATCGAGGTTGCTATTGTTGGTGCGAAACGACCCGGCGCACGAAGGATTGTTATTCGAGAGATTCGGACGTCATGGTGTGGGCCACGACCAATTGGTTTTCGCAGCCAAGGGGCCGGAGCAAGCCTATCTTGAGTTGCACAACCGCATCGACCTGATGCTTGACCCATTCCCGTACAACGGAGGAGTGACGACTGCCGACTGTCTCTGGATGGGAACTGCGATCCTGAGTCTGGCCGGGGACAGTTACGTGTCGCGCCAGGGCGTGGGGTTGTTGGCTGGCGTGGGGATGGACGAGTTCGTCGCGGCGAACTGCGAGGAACTGGTTGCCAAGGCGGCAGGTTGGGCGTCGAACACGGGGCAGCTTGCGGGGCGGGTATCCGGCCTGCGCGAGCGGTTTCAGGCGTCACCGCAGATGGATCATGCCGGTTACGCGCGCGATCTGGAGGCGGCCCTGCTGAAGATGGTCAAGGCTTGACCGTGATCAGCGACCACTCAAGATTGTGCCGCTCGGCGTACTCGGAAAGCACGCGTTCGTTCTCGATCAACACCGCCCGGACGATGGCCGAGTCATCTGCCCGTCCGACGTGGTTGATGTGGTTGGGGATGAGTCCCAATTCGTTGTGGGCGTAGACCAGAGCATAGGCGGCCTCGGAGACGGCAACGAAGGGTAGGTCATCGTCTGCACCCTCGACGAAGTCTTCCACGACGTCTGCAAGAAACTCGAGTTGCTCCACGAGATGCGGAAACTCTGGCGCGTTGATCTCGGCAAACTGCAGCTTGAGTGCCGGGAGATTTTTGTGGATTCCATCCAGAATTTTCGGTGTGATTTGTTCCGCGCCGTGATGGAGGAATTCTGCTATTTCTGACATGCCCCCATCGTGCGCTTGGCCAAGCGAAAACTCAAGAAAGCAATCGGGATGAACGAATCTGAAAACGCCACCGAACAAACGAAACCAAAGGGGCGTATGGCACGCTGGGCCAAGCGCTTGGCCAAGGGCTTGGTCGTACTCGTCCTGCTGCTTTTGGTGTTGCGCTTGGTCTTCTTTTCCGGGCCGTTTCAGCCCTTGGCCAAGCCACACGCGGAGCGGATACTCGACATGCATTGCCACACGGCCGGTATCGGTGCCGGGGAGAGCGGATGTTTCGTGTCGAAGGCACTGCGGAACAATTTTCGATTCAACATTTATCTCAAGGCATTCGGCGTAACGCTGTCGGAGGTGGAGGCCAAGGGGGATCAGTTGCTGATCGAGCGACTGGCCAAGCGGGTTGAGGAGAGCGAGAGGGTGGGCGCGGCGATCATTCTCGCGATGGACGGTGTGATCGGAGACGACGGAAAACTGGATCGCGACCGAACCGAGTTTTTCATACCGAACGAGTTCGTCGCGAAGGAAACGGCAAAGTACCCGGCGCTTTATTTTGGGGCCAGCGTTAATCCA
>CAJXAU010000015.1 GCA_913050205.1 uncultured Verrucomicrobiota bacterium | reverse complement strand
CGACTCGGGCTTCGTGTTTCACCTCGCCGCCGCCGTTGGCGTCGACCTCGTCGTGCAGTCGCCGATCCGTACCATCGAGACCAACCTCAAGTCGACCGAGGCCATTCTCGAGGCGGCCGCGCCCAACCGCACGCCGCTGTTGCTGCCATCCAGCTCGGAGGTCTACGGCAAAAGCTCCCGTGAAGGATTCGACGAAAATGACGACCTGCTGATCGGCCCACCAACGCTTGGCCGATGGAGCTACGCCTGCTCCAAGCTGATGGATGAATTTCTCGCGCTGGCCTTTCACAACGAGCGGCAGCTGCCGGTCACGGTGGTGCGCCTGTTTAATACCGTCGGCCCGAGGCAGACCGGCCGCTACGGCATGGTGCTGCCGCGCTTCGTGGAGTCAGCCAAGGCCAACGAGCCGATCCGAGTCTTTGGCGACGGCCAACAATCGCGCTGTTTCTGCCACGTCAACGACACCGTCGAGGCACTGCTGCGCTTGGCCAAGTGCGAGGCCGCACCGGGCAACATCTTCAACATCGGCTCCACTGAGGAGGTGACCATCCTCGGCTTGGCCAAGCGGGTGGTCGAACTGACCGGCTCCCAATCCACAGTCGAGCTTGTCCCCTACGAGCAGGCGTATGATCCCGGGTTTGAGGACATGCAGCGCCGCAAACCGGTGATCGACAAACTCGAGCAGTTCACCGGTTTCCGGCCGTCAATCCCGCTCGACGACATCATCCGCAGCGTCGCCGGGATCGGGTAACCTCTCACCATGCCCCCGTTCCGATACCGCCTCAAACGGTACACCGGCTGGCTCTCGCTGGAGGTCGCCAAGCCGGGGCTGGAGAAAATGAAAAAAGGGGTCGAAGAGTTACTCGCGAAACCCTCCCGGGAAGGGCAATAGAGTTATTAGTTGTTCTAATACAGAAAAGTACCTTGGCTAAACAACTAGCCGGAAAAGGGGTTGCCTGTCAATGGGCATATTGTTAGCTTCCGCTCTTGCGAAGAGCCGAAACAGACTTGGTTATTAAAACCAATGTCGATGTTGTTTTGTCTAGGAAACAACAAAGAAACCGGCTGTAAACGGAGGAACTCAATGTCGAACCTACCTGATTCGAAACCGAAGTATCCCGGCGTCCCGGTTACAGTAAACGGCAACCAGTTGGTGGCCCGTTCTGTTGAAACCCGGATTACCGAGGGAGGCGTTTTCTACCCCATCACCCCATCCACTGAAGGGGGCGAACTTTACCAGGAAGCCTTTGCCATGGGCGAACTGGATGTCTGGGGAAATTCCAAAATCGCGATCGAGTGTGAAGGCGAACACGCCGCCCAGGGTGGAGCGACCGCCTTTGCGATCACCGGCAAGCGAACGGTCAACTTCACCTCCGGGCAGGGCCTCGCCTATGCGATGGAGCAGTATTACCACGCACCCGGCAAGCTCTCGACCATGGTGCTGGAGGTCGGTGCACGAGCACTGACCAAGCACGCGCTCAACGTTCACTGCGGGCACGATGATTTTTATGCCGCGCTCGATACGGGATGGACGATGATGATGGCGCGTGACGCACAGCACGCCGCAGACGCCGCCATCATCCTGCGCAAGGTCAACGAATTGGCACTCAATCCCGGGATGAATATTCAGGACGGGATGTTAACCACCCACTCGGAACGCACCTACCGCGCGCCCGAGGCGGAATTGCTGCGGGAATATCTCGGGGCACCGGACGAAGAGATCGACTGCCCCACAGAGGCCCAGCGGGAGTTGTTCGGCCCGACGCGCCGACGTGTGCCGGAGATGATGGACCTGAAGAACCCGGTCCTGCTTGGCCCCGTACAAAATCAGGAACACCACATGAACGGCGTGGTGGCCCGGCGCAACAATTTCAACGAACCGATCCTTGGCTTCATCGAGCAGTGCAGTGAGGAGTTCGCGCAGCTTACCGGCCGCCGCTACGGCCTGATCCACGAATACATGACCGAGGATGCCGACACGGTGTTCGTCTCACTTGGTTGCGCCGCCGAGAATATCGAAGCCGCCTGCGACTATCTCCGCGAACAACGCAACGCCAAGGTCGGCTCGATACACTTAAACGTCATCCGCCCCTTTCCCGAGGCGGCGATCATCAACGCACTGCGCGGCAAGAAAAACGTCATCATCCTCGAGCGTACCGACGAGGCACTGGCAGGCGATAACCCCATGGCGCGCGACATCCGCACCGCACTGGGCAAGGGCCAGGAGGCGGCCCAGTTCGGCGGCGACCTGCCGGCGATCACCCCCGAGGAAACCCCGCGCATCTTCCGCGGCAGCTACGGGATCGGTTCGCGGGATTTTCGGCCCGAGCACACGCTGGGAGCGTACGAATTCGCCACCGGCCAGACCAAGCGCACCGACGGCCTGGGAGCCGACGATGGCGAAACTTATTTTACACTCGGCATCGACCATCCGTATGCCGTTATCTCAAAGGACAGCCCTTCCCTGCTGCCGGACGGCGCGATCGCGGTTCGGTTCCACTCGATCGGTGGTTGGGGCATGATCACCACAGGCAAAAACCTTGGTGAGATCATCGGCAACTTCGGACAAATCATCTCCGAACGCAATCCGACCTACGACGACATCGGCCAACTGGAGGACAAACTGTTCATCATGGCCAACCCCAAGTACGGCTCGGAAAAAAAGGGCGCTCCCACGAACTATTACCTCACCGTTGCACCGAAGCGCATTCAGGTGAACTGCGAGTTGAACCACGTGGACGTGGTGCTGTGCTGCGACCCGAAAGCATTCACCCACACCAATCCGCTCGAGGGGATCAACAAGGGAGGCTGTCTCGTCTGGGAATCAAGCGACTCACCCGAGGAGGCGTGGAAGCGCATCCCCGCCAAGCACCGACAGTTCGTCAAGGACAACGACATCCGCATTTTCATCCTGCCCGGTTTTGACGTCGCACGCGATGCGACCAGCCGCGAGGATCTCCAGTTGCGCATGCAGGGCAACTCGTTCCTCGGCGCGTTTTTCAAGGTGTCCACCTTCCTCAAGGATCACAACATCAGCGAGGAGCAGTACCACGAAATCGTCCACAAGCAGTACGAGAAAAAATTCGGCCGCTTTGGCAAGGCGGTGGTGGAGTCGAACATGAAAGTCATGATCGGCGGCTTTGAGCGCGTGCAACAAATCAACATCGGTGAACTCGAGGACGAAGACACCTCCAGCATGCGCAACCCGCTGCTGGCCCCGGTGAACGCCTCCGGCATCGAGATGGCACCCACCTCCGGTTGCGATAGCAGCGGCTGCCCAAGCTGTGCCATGCCAGAAGGACAGGAACGTTCGCCGTTCCAGACCTTGGCCAAGTTTGACTCCGAGTTCCGCAATGACCTTGGCTACCACCAGCCGGCCGGCGCCCTAGCCAGCCTCGGCATGATGGGTTCAGCGAGCGGCGCGACTCAGAGCAAGTACGTCGCCCGTCGTGAGACACCGGTTTACATCGCGGAAAACTGCACCCAATGCATGGAGTGCATCACCGCCTGCCCGGACACCGCCCTGCCGAATACCGCGCAGGACGTCAGTACCGTACTCGTGACTGCCATCCGCAACTACGTCACCAACTCCAACGATCAAAAGGTTTTGCTCAACGAGGTGCAGGGCATCGAGGAACGCTGCCGCGCACGGATGGTCGAAAACGTCGCCAACAAGGGCAAGGAGCCGTTCAAGGACATCCTCCGCTCCGAGGTCGATCAACTCACCGCCGTGTCCGAGCAGGCACGCGGCGAGTTCACCAACATCATTGACCAGTTGCCGCTTGCCTACAACGACGTCACTGCCATCTTCCGCAGCGTTGAGAAAAAGAAACCCGGCAATGGCGGCCTGTTCTCCATTTTTGTCAGCGACCTCTGCAAGGGCTGCGGCGAGTGCGTTCAGGTCTGTGGCGACCACGACGCACTGCGCATGACCCGGGAGACACCGGAACTCAACGCCGAGCTGGCCACCGCGCAGGTATTCAGCCGGTTGCTGCCGGACACGAGCCAAAAATTCCTCGGGCTGTACAACGATGACACACCGGAGAACTCCCGCGAGGCAGCCCTGCGCAATCATCTCATGGTGCGGCGCAACTACGAGGCGCTCGTCAGCGGCGACGGGGCCTGCGCCGGTTGTGGTGAAAAGAGCGTTCTGCGCGCCGCCGCCTCGGTCACCGAGGCCTACATGCGTCCCATTTATCACAAAAAGGCAGCCCGCCTGCGCGAGGCAGCCACCGAGTTGGAAAACAACGGCGTGGCCAAGCTCGAGGCACTCAAGACCCGCAGCGAGGAGGAACACAAATGGTTCACCTGGTCCGTCGCCCACTCAATCATGGGACTTGGCGGGGAGAACGACAACGATACAGCCAAGCGCTTGGCCAAGCGCGGCGAGATTTCCGATCAGGAAATCATCGACGCCCTCTGCGCCGTACTCCGACAGGACGCCTTTAATCACCGTGACCTGCAGGCGATCGATGGCCGCCACCCGAACGGCATGAGTGTCATGTTCATGGGCGCACACACCGGCTGCAACACCGTGTACGGCTCTACCCCACCGTCCAACCCGCACCCATATCCGTGGATGAATTCGCTCTTTCAGGATGGCGCCACGATCAGTTGGCTAATCAGCGAGGCGGCCATCGTCAACCACGCGCGCCGCTCCGTCGTTCCCGAGCGCTTGGCCAACGCGCTGCTCAGTCGCGAGAGCGATGTCAGTTCGCACGCCGAGTACTTCAGTCTCACCCACTTGGACGACACACTGATGACTGACGACGAAATACGCGAACTGCCCAAGGTCTGGGCCATCGGGGGTGACGGAGCAATGGGCGACATCGGTTTTCAAAACGTCTCCAAGGTCGTGCTCCAAAACAAACCCAATGTGATGATGCTGATGCTCGACACGCAGGTCTACTCCAACACCGGCGGGCAAAACTCCGACAGCTCGAATATGCTTGGTGGTTACGACATGAACCAGTTCGGCATCGCTTCACAGGGCAAGTTGGTTGAGAAAAAGAGCGTTTCTGAGGCGTTCATCAGCGGCCACGGTTCGCCGTACGTCGCGCAGGTTTCCATGGCCAACAGCGCCAAAACCTACCGCGCCATGCTCGAGGGCCTCGAGTACCGCGGTACCGCGTTTTACCAGTGCTACACCACCTGCCAACCGGAACACGGTGTGCCGGATCACATGTCGGCCGACCAGGCGCGGCTCATCCGCGACAGCCGCGGCATGCCGGAGTTTGTGTACAACCCGCGCGCCGGCGAGACACAGCAGGAATGCCTCGACCTCAAGGGCAACCCCTCCGTCAAACGCGACTGGTGGGAGCACAAATACAAATCCACCGGCGAGAAATACAACTACACCGTGGCCCACTGGGCAATCACCGAGGCGCGCTTCCGCAAACACCTCAAGGCGATCCCCGAAAGTAGCGCAAGCGAATTCATCCACATCGACGACATGCTCACCTGCATCACGCAGCAGGACGTCACTTATCGGAACGTGTTCAAGGAGGATCACGTCTCCTACGTCCCGGACTTTGGCGTGTACTTCAAGGCCGAGGTCGACGGCAAATTCAAGTGCTTCACCGTCAGCCGGCAGATGGTCCTCTTCGCCATCGAGCGACGCAAGGCGTGGCGCATGCTCCAGAGCAAGGCCGGCGTGGAAAACAAGGATTACCCCGCTCAAAAGGCACTCCTCGAAAAAGTCGAGAAAGGTGACCTCACCCGCGACGACCTGATCAACCGCGGCTGGGAACTCCTCAACGAGGAAGTCGAAGCCGCCAAAGGTTAACCGCCCGCACAACGAATTCAAAAAGCCCTCGCCCAGCCGGGGGCTTTTTTATTGCGCTTGGCCAAGCGCGGACACGACACTCCGGGCATGCAGCATTTTCTCAACGGCGAATGGCGCGACCACCACAAGGCGAGCGAGGTGCTCAACCCATTCGACGGCTCGGTCATCGACACGGTCCCAAACGCCTCCCCTGCCGAGATCACGACTGCCATCGACGGTCTGGCCAATGGCGCAGAGATCATGCGAAACATGCCCGCTCATCAGCGCGTCGAGATTCTCCGCAAAACCGCCGCCCTCATGCACGACCGGCTGGAGGAATTGGGCCGCCTCATCAGCACCGAGGAAGGCAAGGTGCTGGCGGAGGGCCGCATTGAGGCCGGACGTGCCACCGAGACGATTGACCTTTCCGCCGACGAAGCCCGACGCCTGCACGGCGAGACTGTGCCTCTCGACTCCACCCCGGGCGGTGTCGGCAAACTGGGCTTCACCCTGCGGGTGCCGTGCGGAATCGTCGCAGCGATCACCCCGTTCAATTTCCCTCTCAACCTCGTCGCGCACAAGGTCGGGCCAGCGATCGCCGGAGGCAACGCCGTGCTCCTCAAACCAGCCTCCGACACCCCTCTCTCTTCGCTCAAGCTGGTGGAATTATTACTCGAGGCTGGACTGCCGAAAGAGGCCATTGCCTGTGTGACCGGTTCCGGCGCCGCGCTTGGCCCAGCGATCTGCAATGACGCGCGTGTTCGAAAAATCAGCTTCACAGGCAGTGCCTTAGTCGGCGAACAAATCTGCCGTCTGGCCGGTTTAAAACGGATCACAATGGAGCTTGGCTCGAACAGCCCGGTCGTGGTGCTCGATGATGCTGACCCAGAAAAAGTGGCCGATGCAGTTGCCGTGACCGGTTTCGCCAACGCAGGGCAGGTCTGCATCTCGTCACAGCGCATCCTCGCCACACCACGCATCCACGACGACCTGCTCGACGCGCTCACTGCGAGAGTCAGCCAACTCACCGCCGGCAACCAGCTCGACGAGCAAAACAACATTGGCCCCCTCGTACGCAAGAGCGATGCGTGCCGCGTGGAGGAGTGGCTTGGCCAAGCGCAACGCGACGGAGCCGATCTTCGTTGCGGCGGCGAACGCAATGGCGCGGTGATACAGCCGGCTGTGCTGGCCAACGTCCGCGGCGACATGCGCATGAGTTGCGAGGAACTGTTCGGCCCGGCCGTTGGCGTGACACGTGCAGACAGCATCGAGGACGCCATTCGTCTGGCCAACGACACCCGCTTTGGGCTAAGCGCGGCGGTTTTCACGCAGGACATCGACAAGGCGATCCGTTTCGCACGCGAGGTCGACAGCGGAAACCTGCATATCAACTTCGGTACTGCGTGGCGCGCCGAGACCATGCCGTACGGCGGACTCAAGGACAGTGGCATGGGCAAGGAAGGCCCCAAATACACAGTGGAGGAGATGACCGAAACCAAAATGGTCGTCATCCACTGATCGCTTGGCCAAGCGACTACTCCCCCCTCTCCCTTCATCGACCTTGAACACCGGACGCACGCTTTCTCCTTGCCGCCAACTCGTCGTGTCTCGATGATGGGCGACCGGTGAACTTCAAGTTGAACCAGGGATTTTTATTATGGAACTGATGGGAATTGCGGACGAGGCCTCGCCCTCGATCGACGGTCAAATCCGGGCCACAAAAGAGCTCGGCTGGAAATGGATCGAGGCACGCTTTGCCGAGGTCGGAGACTTCGAGAAAGGCCCCGTCCACGATATACCGGACGAGGCGTTCGACATCATGGCCGGCAAACTCGAGGACGCCGGCGTGGGCATCTACGCGCTTGGCTCGACCATCTGCAACTGGGCCAAGACCATCGACACGCCGTGGGATGTCACCGTCGGCGAGATCGACCGCGCCATCCCTCGCATGCAACGTCTCGGCACCAAGTTCGTTCGCATCATGAGCTTCAAGCCGGCTGACGACGCAGACAAAACCCCGGATATCGTCTTCGAACGTCTGCGTGAAGTCACCCAGCGCTTTCTTGATGCCGGACTGCAGCCGGTTCATGAAAACTGCATGAACCACGGCGGCATGAGCTGGCAGCACGGCGTCGAACTGGTCGAGAAAGTCCCCGGCCTCAAATGGGTCTTCGACACCGCCAACCCAATCTTCAACGCCGACCGCTCGAAGCCCCAACCCTGGCCCAAACAGGATCCGTGGGAATACTGGCAAAACGTCCGCGAACACACCGCCCACATCCACATCAAAGACTGCATCTGGGTAGAGGAAAAAAATGATGCCGACTACACCTTTCCCGGCGAGGGCGATGGACGTGTCCGCGACATTTTACAGGATGCTTTCGCCAACGGCTACGACGCTGGCATCTCAATCGAGCCGCACATGGCCGTCGTCTTCCACGACGCCGACAGCGAAGCCAACGAGGACGACATGTTTAACAACTACGTCGAGTACGGTCGAAAACTTGAAAAAATAATCGACGATATTATTAACTAGCCATGTTTAGTCGTAATATTCTAGGCGGTATATTTTCATCCTGCTTGGTTATTTTTGCAGGACAATGGCCCATTAACCACGGCCTTGCTGGGGGCATTGATAAACCTTATATTCTGCATAAGGCACTTGATATCAGCCTCGTAGCTTCAGAACCCGATATTATAGACCCCGTAGCTTTAACTTTTGATCATAATTGTCGCTTATACGTTGTTGAAATGCGCGACTATCCAAATGGAGTGCCATATGAGAAAAAAGGGGGCACAATAAAACTCTTAAGCGACACGAATGGAGATGGTAGATTTAACAAGATAACACTCTTCGCAACGAACATATCATACCCCACTTCAGCTACTGCATGGAAAGACGGGATACTGGTCGCAGCACCACCAGACATAGTTTACTTAAAAGATACGGATGGAGATGGTGTGAGCGACGAAAGGGAAACTCTTATCAGCGGATTCAAGCTAGGTGTTACAGACAGTAACTTCAATAGCCTACGATGGAACTTAGATAACTGGATTCATGGCGCCAATGGAGGCAACGGAGGAAATATTTATTTCAACGGAAAAGATGAAGTAAAAACACCTTTAAAAAATTTAGATTTCCGATTTAATCCAGACATCAGACGAGTGGAAACTACCAGTCAAACCGGTGGTGGATTTGGGCTGGTATTCAATGAATGGGGACACAGTTTCACAACTTATAATATAGATTATCTCCAACAAAGGATCATACCGCAGAATTATATTGATCACGCTCAAAACCTTCGCTCCTTTGAAGCAACAAGAAATATCTCTAGACACGGTAAAATGGCGCGCATATTCCCAATTTCTGAACCAGAGACCCGAGTCAACCATCCTGAACAGGCAGGATACTTTTCATCTGCAGGAGGAATGGGCTATTTGGGCATAGAAGGATATCCAGAGGATTTAAGTGGAAGTGTTTTTATTTGCGATGTTGTTGGCAACCTTATTCACCGAAACATATTAACTTTAAATGGAGGCGCATATTCAGCTTTACGTTCACCAACCGAAAAAAAATCTGAATTCTTTGCAAGTAGCGATAACCATTTTCGCCCAACAGCCGTCGAATTAGGCCCTGATGGAGCACTTTATATCGCTGACATGCAACGTTCTGTAATTGAACACCCAGATTACATTCCTAACAAAATAAAGCAGCGCGTTAACATAAGAGAAGGAGATAAAAGAGGACGCATTTATCGCATCACTCCAAAATCTAAACTTTCATCCATAAAATCAAATATCTCACCAATAAAAATTCAAAATATAGAAGAGGAATTTAAAAATCCAAACCAATGGCGGCGCCTAACAGCTCAAAGACTGATATATGAAAATCAAGACAAATCACTCTCGCCAAGATTAAGAAAATTGATCAGTGATAAAAATGACTTCGCAAGACTTCATGCGTTATGGTCGTTAAAAGGACTGGAAGTTATCGAACCCGAAGATATTCTTGTAGGATTATCTGACACAAATCCTAAAATACGCGAAAACGTAATTAGGATTGCAGAAGCTAGCGGATTTTTTGGAGATCCATTGATTCAGAAAAAGCTGATTAGTCTAGCAGACGATACAGATCCAACTGTCAGATTTCAATTAGCCCTCACTCTAGGAAAAATGGAAGCGTCAGCTTCCACTCAAAGAGCACTGCAAAGTATTTATTTTAGGGATCATATGGACATGTGGACACGTAAGGCTGTTTTTTGTTCACTAAAGGAGAATGAAGTTGAATTCACCCGTAGTATGGTTGATAGAATCGCCCCCCTCTACCTAGAAGAACTATTTGAAATTTCAGCAAGCCGATTAAAGAATGAGACTGATCTGAAAATATTAATTAGCATAACCCTGAATTCAAATTGGAGATACGATGAAAAAGTTAAATTACTGAATGCATTACGCTCAGGCATTTCAAGGTCAATAAATATTGAAAGCCTTAAGTCAATAAATATTCGTTCTTTAACTGAAGGCATACCTGCTCTAAAACTTGAAGAAAAGATGGAACTCCACCAATTATCCGTAATCACCGGCTCGGTTCCTTTTTTGGATGACTCTAGTGTAGGGAAAATCATTAACCAGTTACCTAGGCCCGATGGAACTAACACCAAACAGATTAAGCAGCATGTAAGATTTATAGCTAATATCAGCCAATCTAAAACAGTAATAGACAAATTGATTTCAATCATAAAATCTGCATTTAATGATGAGATTCAAATTACTGCTATTAACGCGTTATCTAAAATTACTGGTCGTGCACAACCCTCAAGTTTAGTCTCTTTATGGCCATACGTGCTTCCTTCAAATAGATCACAAGTAATAAATATTTTTGTATATAATAGCCTTTTTAAAGAAGCCTTTTTAACAGCATTAGAGTCAAAAGCAATTGCACTTGGAGAAACCAACCTTGATCTTGAGCATAGAAGACAACTTATACGGTACTCAGGTTCTTCACTTGGAAATCGCGCAAAAAAACTATTTGGTGATGAAGAATACAGCAACCGGATCTCAATTGTAGACGATTTGCTTGAAAAGCTACCTAAAAACGGCAACGCAAGGCGCGGGGAAAAGCACTTTAGTAACCTATGTGCTAATTGCCACAAAAGCAATGGAAAAGGACATGCTCTTGGCCCTGAATTAGAGGGATTAAGCCACCGAAGCGTCGAAGATCTTGCCAGCAACATTATTGATCCAAATATGGCGATCAATCCGAAATACGCACCATATAAAATTGTCACCAAATCGGGCGAAACTTACGTTGGCATACTTTCCAACCAAAGTGCCAACTCTGTAAGTATAAGTATGCCCTTAAGCATATCAATAAACGTCAATCGCGATAATATAGCCCAGTTGCAATCCATGCGATCCTCGCTCATGCCATCTGGACTTGAAAAATCTCTTACCCCCGCTGGACTTCGTGATTTAATAGAATACATTCGCCTACCAACAGCTAAAAAGAGTCACTTTTAACTGCTTTTGGTCTATAGTACAAAATCAATAGATACAGAAGAAGCTTTTTCAATTATGGCTTGCCCTAGCGATAGTCCATTCAAAATCAGAACTAGAAAACTATCCTTCCAGTTTTTTCGAATCAAGTGTGATCCAAAGTTGGATGAAATTAATTGCACGGCATTCAACGTGTCGATTTTTATCTTGTTAGGGGAAGGAAGCCATCTGCAGGATACTCCTTTACCTATCCCACTTGGGTAATAACAATGATAATGGCCCAAGCCAAAGAAGTTGACCAAGGCGCTCTCCAATACTCCGAACTTGGTACCATCTGGGTTTAAAAACACCCTGCCTCGCATATTCAAAGATTGCCCTCTCTGTAAAAGGTTCTTAGATTCCACGCCGTACGGCCCACATGTCAGAAAAAGTATACATAAGTTACGGCTCCGGTGATCGAAGACTAATCTAGGATCTTGTCTCCCATTTTCATCTACTAAAAGAGGGTCTTAAAATTTTCATGAAAAGCGCAGTGATACGTTTGGTTTGTTTGGCGGCGGTTGCTTTGGCGACTGTCGGGGTTCGGGCGGAAAAGTTTTCGGCCGGTGGAATTTCGTTTGAGGGACCGAAAGGGTGGCTCTCGCAAAAGCCGTCGTCGTCGATGCGCAAGGCGCAGTTTGCCGTCAAGGGCAAGGACGGCAAGTCGGCGGAGGTGGTGTTCTTCCATTTCGGCCCCGGCGCGGCGGGTGGCGTGAAAGCCAACGTCCAGCGCTGGCTTGGCCAGTTCAAGGAACCGGCCGACAAACTCAAGGCGAAGATCAGCGACGAAACGATCGACGGCACCAAGGTGACCTATGTGACAGCCGAAGGCACGTTCATGAAGGGGCCGCCGTTTGGTGGCAACAAGGTGCCGGTGCCGGACAGCGGTCTGCTCGGGGCGATCATCGGCGGCAAAAAGGGTGCGGTTTTTATCAAGACCACCGGCCCCAAGGCTCTTGTAAAATCCGCCGAGAAAGACCTCAAGGCCATGGTCACCAAGGCGCTGAAAAAAAAGAAGTAGGTTCGGTTAGGCGCTTGGCCAAGCGGGTGGTTTATATACCACGGAAGACACAGAGTAGTTTTATACTCAAGGCCAGAGAACTGCTTGGTTCTTTTTTGGACTCGCAGGCCAACGCCTTGCCAAGTGCAACTATTCCTGCCGGCTGGTTTCCACGATTTTCTCGGCAGCCTCTTTAACAGATTTTGCCAGCTCGGGCGGGCGAATGACTTGGGCGTTGCCGCACCAGGTCATCACCCAGCGCTGCACCTCGGAGAGGCTCGTCAGGTGCATGGTCAGTTCCACGCCGCCGTCCTCAAGGTCGCGTTGTTGCTGGGTGGGATGCCATTTTTTCTCGCGGATATAATCGGCCACTAATTCGTTGAATCGGATCGTGATTTCCTGCTCAGAGTCGCCGGTGACGATGGCGAAACTCCCGCGCAGGCGTTCCTCGAGTGAAAAGCCCTCGGGCGGCTCGAACGTCACGCCGGTCTCGACCATCCCCTTGATGCGTGCCGGGGTGAATGTGCGGATGTCGTTTCGCAGATGGCAGTGCGCGAAGAGAAACCATTCGCTGTTGATGTTGGCGAGATGATACGGATCGACCACGCGCGGCTCGGCCTCAGGCGCACCGGGTTTGCGGTAGTTGAAACGGAGCTGCCGATTGTTGGCAGCGGCCTTGGCCAGCGCGTCGATGACCTCGAGGTTTAACACCGGCTCAGCACTGGTTCGGAAGGAGATGCTCGAGTCAAAGTCGTCGAGATTGAACGAGATCGTGTCGGTCAGCCCCTCGGTCACCTTGCGGAATGCGCTAAGCAACGGTTTTTCAAAATTGGTCCCACGGTATTGCTGCAGCGCCTTTTCTGCGACGAGCATGGCGAACAGCTCGCCCTCAGTAATGTTCACGGTCGGAAACTGGCCTACCTCCTCGAGGTAGTGATAGCCGTTGTACGCCTGCTCGAACTCCACCGGCAGATCCATCCGGTCGCGCATGAAGGCGATGTCTCGGTAGATGGTCTTGGTGGTGACCTCCAGTTCTCTGGCCAGTCGCGTAGCGTTGGGATGGCTGCCGCCCTTGATGAGGTTATGAATCTTGAGCATCCGCTCAATCGGCGGACGGGTTGATTGCTTGGCTGACAATTTACGGCGCTTGGCCATGGGCGGACATCAAATTAAGTCAAGCGCACAACAGTATCCAGTAAAAGTCGGGCACAAAAAAAACGGACCCGATGGGTCCGTTCGAAAGTTGCCCGCTTGGCCAAGCGCTTGGGCGGGGACTATTTGAGCGTGGAGAGGAATTCGTCGTTGGTCTTAAACTTGGTCAAGGCCTGCTTGATGGTCTCCATCGCATCGATTGGGTTCATATCCGTCATGGTACGACGAAGCTTGTGGATTGCGTCCAAGTGTTGGGCCG
>CAJXAU010000014.1 GCA_913050205.1 uncultured Verrucomicrobiota bacterium | reverse complement strand
CGCAGGGAGTCTGGGAAATCACCATCATGTCCGCTTGGCCAAGCGCTTTCTCAAGGGTCTCGCGTAGAAGGGGAAACGGCGGTACGCCGTGGACGATGTCGGCGACCTGTTCGTTGACGGCGTCTGACCAGACTTTGATGTGGGCCAGTCCCTCGTTGCCGCCTTCGACTTCGGCGGCCAGTGTGGCATTGCCGAGTTTGGTTTCACGTTCCATCCATGCGTCGAGCGCGGGGTAGCTTGGTACATTGACGTTGCGGGCTTGTACCTCTGGGCGGTCGCGAAGCAGGTTCAGCGCCCGGGTGAGGGCGGGGAAACGGTTGGCACCTCTTGTTTTAGAGTAAAGATTGACGAAGTCCCAAACTTCACGGGCATATTTGCTGACGGCCTGCAAATTGTGATGCTTCACGAACATTGGCGTGAAACATTCCTTGTGCTTGATCTCCATTGAGTCAAACACGCAGCCATCGGAATCGATGCCGATAAAAAAGTCGTGCTTCGGCTTAAAATCGCGGAGTACTTGGGCGGGGTCGCTCATGAATCAGGCGTCGTAGGTGGTGGAGGAAACGTCGCCGCCGCGACCCGTCCAGTTGGTGTGGAAAAACTCTCCGCGTTCGCGATCTGTCCGCTCGTAGGTGTGAGCGCCGAAGTAGTCGCGCTGAGCTTGTAGCAGGTTGGCCGGGAGGCGTTCGCTGCGGAAGGCATCGAAGAAGTTGAGCGCGGTAGAGAACGCCGGGGCTGGGATTCCTTTTTTTGCGGCCGTGGCAACGACGTTGCGCCAGCCGCGTTGGGATTTGCGAATCTCCCGCTTGAAATGTGGGTCCAGTAGCAGGTTCGGAAGACGTTTGCGTTTGTCAAAAGCCTCCTTGATTTTGCCAAGGAACTGGCTGCGGATGATGCAGCCGCCGCGCCACATGAGGGCAATTTCACCGTAGTTCAGTTTCCAGCCGTACTCAGCGGCCGCTGCACGAAGCAACATGAAGCCCTGCGCATAGGAGATGATCTTGGAGGCATAGAGTGCGCTACGGATGTCTTCGATGAATTTGGCGCGGTCGGTACGGATGACCGGCTTGGGGCCGCGAAGTTTTTTGGAGGCGGCCACACGGTCGTCCTTCATCGCGGAGATGCATCGTGAGAAAACAGCCTCGCCGATGAGCGTGATCGGGATGCCAAGTTCGGCAGAGTTAATCACCGTCCATTTGCCGGTGCCTTTTTGGCCGGCGGTATCGAGGATCTTTTCAACCAGCGGTTCTCCGTCCGTATCCTTGTAACCGAGGATGTCGCGGGTGATCTCGATGAGGTAAGAGTCCAAGTCCCCCTCGTTCCATTCTGCAAAAACCTGATGCATCTCGTCAGCAGTCATGCCGAGACCCTCTTTCATCAGGTGGTAGGCTTCGCAAATTAACTGCATGTCGCCGTACTCGATGCCGTTGTGAACCATTTTGACGTAATGCCCGGCCCCGTCGTTGCCGACCCAGTCGCAGCACGGCGAGCCGTCTTCGACCTTTGCGGAGATCGCCTGAAAGATGTCCTTCACGTGTGGCCATGCCTCGGGGTGGCCGCCCGGCATGATAGAAGGTCCGCGCCGTGCGCCTTCTTCGCCTCCAGAAACACCGGTGCCGATGAATAATAGCCCGCGGGCTTTCAAGTATTCCGTGCGGCGGATGGAGTCTTGATAAAGTGAATTACCACCATCGATGATGATATCACCGGGTTCGAGGTAGGGGATTACTTGATCAATGAAGTCATCCACTGCTTGGCCGGCCTTCACGAGCATCATGACGCGGCGTGGTCGTTTCAGGTGGCTGACCATTTCCTCGATCGATCGGGCGCCGATTATATTCGTGCCCTTGGCCTCTCCGTTCATGAAGTCGTCTACTTTTGAGACGGTCCGGTTATAGGCAACGACCGTGAAGCCGTTATCATTCATGTTCAGGATTAGGTTTTGGCCCATCACGGCCAATCCGATTAATGCAATATCGCCTTTGGGTTCCATTCCGGTTTTGTGTTTGTTGTTAAATTGTCAGGCACCGAGTTGCAGTCGCTCGTCGTCTGCAAGCAGGGAGTCGAGATTATCCCAGCGGTCTGCGTTTGATGCGTTGAATGCGGTGAGATACACTGCGACCAGTTCCCGATCGTATTTTTCCAGAAGCATATTGATGGCTTCGTTTACTTTTTCGTCGGACATGGTTTGCGGCAGGTCGTCCACCATGCCTTCCTCGTGCTCAATCTCGAGTTTGTCTAGAAAACTGGTCAGCACTTCCTTGTGCTCCTTGAACAGCCAACCACGGATCAGGTTGCCGGAGTGCTCCTCGAAGCCGGGCTTGGACAGTGATTGAATAAAATTCTTGTGACGCCGTTCCTTCGGTTGGCGTGAGAGGAATTCCGGGCGTGCCTTGAGCACCTGCGCCATCGAGACGACCAGCGCGCGGTACACGTCCTTGTTGTTGGTCTGCGTGTCGTCAAGGATCTGGTTCGCCATCTTCGGCGACATAAATCCCATCAACTCGTGAAACGTAAGCATGTTTTCTCTGTAAATGTCCCGTTACGGGGTGACTGTCGTCACGGCAATCCCGTGCGCTTGGCTTAGGGATTCGACTTCCTCGCGTTCCAGAAGAATGGTTTTTGAGGATTCGACCGCCAGAACGGCGATCGCGGACGCGGCGCAGGATTCCAGCGTGCGACGCCCAATGCAAGGAATATCGAAGCGCATATCGTGGTTTTCACGGGCTACTTTTACCGCCACTGCACCGCCTTTTGGCCCTGCCAATTCGCCGCCGCGGCGGAGACAGGCGTCCGTCCCTTCGAACCCCTCCACAGCCAGCACCGTGCCTTCCTTCACCACGATCGATTGGCCGATCTCGAGTTTTGAGACTTCCTTGGCCAAGCGACAACCGAACGCAATGTCTTCCTGCTGCTGCTTGGTCAATTTTGGGCCAAGGTGAAAGTCCTCGCCGGGCATCGCTTGGCCAAGCCAGGGAAGGGCGTCGATCAACGTCACGCCTCCCTTGGCGAGTTCGTCGCCGATGGCACCAAAAATCGTGTGGGCATTTCTTTCCTTTAATCGAAACAACATGGCGGCCGTTTTCAAGTCGGGCCGAAAATCGAACAGATTCTTCGGGGCAATTTGCCCGGCCATCACGCAATGGCTCACGTCACGTTTGCCAAAGGCCTTGATGAGCTTGGACAGCTGTCCGACGCGCAGCCACTCCACTTCGTCTACGACCTCCTCGATTTCCGGCGAGGTTTCGTTGTGAAACGCAACGGCCACGATGTGCCGCATGCCTTGGCGGCGAGCTTCGCGGGCGATCATCAGCGGGAGTTCTCTGCTCCCCGCGATGATCCCCAGCGTCTGGATGTTTTTCGAATCCACCTGCGCGACAGGGTATGGGCTTGCTCTGATTTCGCAATCGCAATGTGAACGCTTGGCCAAGCGCAGTAATTCAGGGTTGCCGCCGACCGAGTGAACCGAAACACTTGGCCAAGTGAGATTCGCGAAACATATAGTCGGACTGATGGCTCTTTCGCTTGGGTTCCACGGCTCAGTGTTGTCGGAAGAAAAAGCCCCCAGCGAACCGAAGAAACCGGTTGCCAAAAGAGTCGGAGACAATCTTTACCGAATCGGTGCGGTTACCGTGGATGCGAAGCTGCGGGTGGTGGCGTTTCCGGCCAAGGTCAACCAACTTGTCGGTTTGATCGAGTACGCCGTCGTGACAGAAACCGGAAAAGTGCATGAGAGTTTTCTCTCCACCAAAGTCAAACCAAGCGAGATTCACGCGGGGTTGGTGCTGCTCGGGGCGAAATTGCCGGTGAAAATCAATGCTGAGATCGCCTGGCAGGTGGACGGAAAATGGACTCGCAAGCCGATCCCGGAATGCGTCGGACAATATCCGCTAGAGAAGGCGTCCGAGTTGGACGACAAAGTCACCGCGCACTCGTTTGAATTGAAATCGAAAGAGTGGAAATGGACCGGGTCACGCCTGAGAAACGGAAAGCTCACGGCTGACCAAAGCGGATCGATACTGAGTCTGCAGCCGGACATGGATGCCCTTGGGTTGATTGAGCCGATGGTGGACACCTCCCATTACGGTTCCCACGTTTGGCCGAAGCGCGCTCCTGATCTCAACGCTTCCGTTCAAGTTTTTCTTCGCCTCAACGCCTCGAAGCCAGCGAAAGATAAACAGGTAAAGGGCGGTCGGGAATAATCGTCACACCGCTTTTTCGGAATGGTCGGGGAACACTTTTGCCATGTCTGCGTCGGGTGCGTGTTGCCTGAGAATTGGGGAAAGCACGTCCCGGTAATCAGTCGTCACCGGCAAGTCGCCGGGGCTGATGAGATTCTCTTGGGTTAACTCGCGCCAATCCGCAATAACCCTTCCTCCGGCACCGTCTTCTCCGAGCACGAACATCACACCTCCCCGTCCATGGTCGGTGCCGAGGACAGAGTTTTCCGTCACGCGCCGACCGAATTCACTCATTACCACCACGGTGGTATTTTTCATTTCCGCTCCCATGTCGCGCCGGAACGCGGCCAAGCCGTTGGCTAGTCGGGTAATGTTTGACCTAATCGACGGGCCTTGGGAGATGTGGGAATCCCAACCACCAAGATCAATTGTGATGGCTTCTGTCCCAAGCCCGGCCTTAATCAGTTGTGCCGCCAAGCGCAACTCGGTACTAAACCTGTCACTGCCGTATTGGGTGTTGTTTGCCGGGGTGTAGTCCTTGGAGTGCAATTTGCGCAACCGATCCATTGCGCGAAATGTATCATTTGCCCTCGCTCCGAAAACGCCGGCTTGATCGCGGTAGAGTAACTGCAGTGACCGGACGAAATGATCACTGCCTGTGAATGCGAAATCGTTGATCGAATCCATGGCTGTGGCACTCGGTGCCCCGCGAAGTGATTCCGGTACGGTCCGGCCCAGTGCCACGGCTGAAAGCGCCCCGGCGCTGGTTCTCTCTCGAAACCGCAAAAATCGGCCCAGCCATCCGCCACCTGAGTTTCCGCCATGCTCCACCAAGTCCTGGGCTTCGAAGTGCGAGTGCGTTGCGGCCTCCGAACCGGCACAATGCACGGTTGTCAGAGCACCCTCCTTGACGGCAGGAGAAAGGGCACTCATCAGCGGGTTGAGGCCGAATCGGTCGTCGAGCTTGATTGCCTCTTTTTCACTGACCGCAATTCGCGGGCGAAGCCGATGGTATCCATCATCGCCAACAGCCGGAACCAACGCCAACCCGTCTGCGCCGCCGCGCAAAAAAACCACGACGAGGGTCTTTTTCATGTCCCCGTTACCGTGAAGGTATGCCTTGGTTTGACTCATGCCGGCTAACTCCATTGAAACCCGGGGCTGGCCAGCAGCAGGCCAATTGGGTTGTCGGACTCTTCGATGGTGGCGAGTTCTTCCTCGCTTGGTTTGCGGCCGAGAAAATGGGCTGCGAGCTTGGCCAAGCCGCCACCGCGCTTGGCCAAGCGATCACGATCATATCGGGTGCCGGCGATGCGTCCGCGTCCGAGCCGGGCAGCAAAATTCCAGCGCCACAGAAGCGTGCTCTGCCAAGCCTCAGCGACATCCGGATAACCGTCAGGCGACGGGTATTCAAATGGCATGTGCCCCGTTCGCGTGAGGTATTGAATCAGCGGCCTGCCGGCATCGGTCTCCGCCTCGGTTGCCCGCAACGCCGACGCGATGAGGTGCATCGGTTGTTTGAATTTATTGCCGCGTTGTTTGCGGAACGCATCCAAGGAAAAGAGAGCGCGAAGTGTGTCAGGGATGGAGCCGTCCGTGGCGATGAATTTGGCGGCGACTTTTTCAATAGCCGGAGCAGGTGGGGCATCGTCGATGAAACGTCGGCAGAGTTTTGTGGCGATATGGCTAGCTGTTGACGGATGGGTGGAGACTATGCTGAGGACATCAGTGAAATCCTTCCGGCCCTCCATGCCCCGGCGTGCGGGGATCGATTGGCCAAGGACGGTTTTTGATCCACTGTCATGCAGGCCGGGTTCGAACTGGACGGTGCCGTTTTGAAGTAGGCCTCGGCCGATTCGCCAACCGCTGAGACAGCGGGCTATCTCCATTACATCCCTTTGCGAGTAACCGCCATCGACCCCAAGCGTGTGCAGTTCGAGCAGTTCGCGGGCGTAGTTTTCATTCGGCTTGTCGCTTTTATCTCGGACGCGGTTTTCCCGGCCGTCCAGATACGTGAGCATCGCTTGGCTCTTGGCGGATGCGGTGAGCAGATCCGCGAAGTTTCCCATCGCGTGTGGCCGGATAACGTCCCGGTCATCGGCCGGTTTGAGCCATTTGCATTCACCCTTGGAAATGTCGATATTGAAATGGTCGCTCCAAAAACGAACCATGACTTCCAGTAGTTGGCGCTCCGAGTAGACGGCCCGCATGAGGGTTGCACGGGTTAATTCCTCGCGGAGTAGTCCGGGCTGAAATTCGTAAAATTCCCCGATCGGGTCGCTTGCCAGTGTTTCGAATATGCGGACTCGATGTTCCGCACGTGAATCGTCAATTTTTTCGGGGGCAAGTTGTTGCTCGATAAACTGATCTACGGCTTCGCCTTCGCGCTTGGCCAAGCGCAGGATGGACGAGCGCAGTCGGGGAGTCGGCCCGAATGTGAGTCGATTAATGACATGGGAGACGAGGTCGATCGACTCTGCGCTTGGCGGGGTGAAATCAGCGGGCGGTCTCTCCGGCAGTCCGGTGAGAGGCCAGAGCGCCTCCGGGGCCTGATTGCAGCCAGCCGTTCCGACCAAGGCAGCCGCGCTGCTGGCCTTAAGGAACGCTCGCCGATCGTGCTTCATCAATTCTCCTTCGGGGGGCGAGGTGAGCGGGGTGGGCGTTGCCGCTTCGTTTTGGGTGCGGCATCAGGAGAGGGGATCTGGGTGCGTTGCTGGCGAATCGCCCGGGGCGAGTCATCTTTTTGTGCCTGCTTGACCGTCGATCGCTGTGGGGTTGTAGGCTTGTTTGCCGGGCGTGGGTTGGCCCCGCGGTTTCGGTTGCGCGAGGCAGGCTGTTTGTTTTTGCCAAAAGATAAGACTAACGCACCACAACCACTAATTAAGCCCCATGGCAAAATGACGAACCAACCGGCGAAGGGCAGAAGGTAGCAAAAGTTCAGCACCCATCCACCGCGCCAGACGCGCTTCCAGTTTTGGCTTTGATCGGTCGGTGAGGGGAGGCCGTGCCCGATTAATTGGCAAAGGCCAGCCGAGCCAATCGCTCCAAACAAAAGTGGCACAATGCCGATCAGTAAGCCGACTGCCTTGATCAGCGGATTCGATAGATTACCGAGAAACACAAACCCGACAAGAAACGCGGGTACCACGATGGCCAAGCCGACCAGTGTTGTGGTGACCGGTTTTTTGTAGCGGTCACGGGCGTTGTTGATGGTTTTAGGGAACAGTGCGGTGGCCGCGAGCCAATAGGCCTGAAATACCAGCATGACCCCGAGGATCAACAGTAAAACCTGAAGGACGTTTGCAATTGTCATCGCGTTAAAAATGTACACCAAAGAATCTCGAAAGTTACAGTTTATTCCAAGACCGTTTCTGCCTCGGCGGCAACGCATCGGTCAAATAATTCGGAAAGTTGCTGTGTCATGGCGCCGATTTTGCCATCGCCGATGGCGCGTCCGTCGACCTGCGTCACCGGGGCGAGTTCTCCCATTGTGCCAGTGCAGAACATTTCGTCCGCCCGGTAAACTTCCGTCAACGAGTAGTCGCGCACCTCGTGGGTGATTTTATTTTGCCGGCAAAGATTCAGCACGACATCGCGCGTGATTCCCTCGGGGCAGGCAACCAATCGACTGGTGACGATGGTGTTGCCCTCGACGATAAACAGGTGTGTGGCGTTGGTCTCGGCCACGAACCCACGTTGGTCAAGCATCAGGGCATCGTCCGCCCCGGCGTGTGTAGCTTCGATCTTAGCGAGGATCGACTGGATCAGATTGCAGTGATGAATTTTTGGGTCGAGCACATCAGGGGACGGGCGGCGTACGCTGGATGTGATGAGGCTAAGGCCGGTTTTGTCGTAGACCGGTTCCTTGTGTTCGGCGAGGACGATGAGTGTCGGTCCGGCGGTGTTGAGGCGGGGATCCATGCCCGAGGTCAATTTTACACCGCGTGTCAGGGTCAGGCGAATGTGTGCGTTATCGCGCATTTCATTGGCTTCGAGTGTGCGCCTAATCTCGCTGGTAATCGTCTCGTGCGAGGGAATCTCGGCGAAGGCGAGCGCGAGCGCCGAGCTACGGAGCCGATCAAGGTGTGCATTGAGCCTGAAGATTTTCCCGTCATACACACGAAGCCCTTCCCAGACTCCATCGCCGCCTTGAACAACGGAGTCGAACGGGCTGATTCCGGCTTCGTCACGGTGGAGAAGTTTGCCGTTGATGTTAATCAGCAGATCTCGATTTTTTTCATTAAACTTTTGAAGCATGATTTTGGATTAAGTGGTGATGCGGTGGGCGTGTAGTTGTTGATAAATCTCGTTGCACGCATCGAGGACGTCAGTGAGTTCGTCCGGGACCGGTACGTCTTTGGGTTTGAAAGGCCGCCAACCGGTGGTGGTTTCCACCTCGGGATACCAGTGCCGAGCCCAGATGCCGTCCGACTCGCGGCTGCCCGGAGGCCACTCCAGCATGGCCTCGGTGAAATTGATGCCAAGCCGTTGGCAGAGCGCGCTGAGCATGCCACGCGGATCACGCAGCACCTCTGTCGAGTCGATGACAGGTGGCACTTCGCCGGTAAGTTCGCGGACGTGATTGAACAGTCGCAGTTGCTGAGGCAGGGCGGTGTCCGTAAGAGTTGGGTTGGGAAGTTTTTTCATCAGAGAGGTGAGCATTTCGCGTGGCTCGCGGATGAGGAAGCAATTGGTCACTTGGCCAAGCCAGTCCAGTTGAATATTCGGCAACATGTGGTGGCACATGTGTTTCTGGTAAAAGACCGCGTTGCCTCCGGGGATTGGGCCTGTCAGCCAAGCGACCACTTTTTCCCAGTCATCCTCGTAGTGCTCGATGATCTCATCGGCCATGGCATGTGGCAATCTGGTCTCGCGGAGATAATGCGCATACAGAGGTTCATCGACCACGAACGTGTCCGGCCGGTTTTCCCATGCCCGCATGAGTGCGGTGGAGATGTTTCGTGGTCCGCACCACATGGCGAGATGTAACGGAGATGAATTGGCGTCACCCATAAAGCGCGGCGAAAGTAAGGGAGTTGGAGGGGTGATGTCATCCGTTTTTTCAGGCCAAGCGCTTGGCCAAGCGGGGTGCGGCGGGTAGCATCCCTCCGTGATTACCGCTCCAAACACCGATCCGGGCCGCTACGGCGAGGAGGGATTCTGCCTGTTTCGGGATGTGCTTTCCTCAGCAGAAATCGATGCCACCCGAGCCGAACTGGACAACTTGATTGCCTCCATGCCCAAGCGACAGGTGGTTTATAAGGACGGCGAAAACCGGGAGGTTGACGCTCGACCGGAGTACTTGACCGAGCCGCATCCACGACATTCTTTTTGGCTCGAGCTATGTCGGCACCCGCGTGTGCTCGATGCTGTGGAACAGGTGCTTGGTCCGGACCTGATTCTCATCATGTCGCACCTAATCGTGAAACGTGCAGGGGACGGGTTGCCGGTGGCGTGGCATCAGGACAACACGTATTGGCACAGTGTGCAGGGGACGGAAGTGACGACAGTCTGGCTGGCGATCGATGACACGGATCAGGCCAATGGCTGCATGCAGGTGATTCCGTGTACGCATGAGGGTTATCCGGAACTCGACAAAATTAGCACCGGCGCGGACGACTTGCTTGGCCTGACGGTTGAGGTCACTCCTGAAATGGAAAAGGCGGCTGTCTGCCTGGAAATGGCTGCCGGGAGTATGTCGGTGCACGATTCGTTTGTGCTGCATGGTAGTGACTCGAACACCAGCGGCCGTCGCCGCGCCGCGTATACAATGCGCTACGCCAATGCCAGAACGGTAAGTGTTAAAACCGACGAGCATTGGGTGCCGGTATATCTCGTGAGGGGTGAGGCCGGCGAGGCTGCCTCAAAGTACGTGGACATCAGGCCGGGCCGTGAGTTGCCCCCTCCATTACCCTAGCAGCCACGGTCAATGTGTAGATCTAGGCTATCCAAATGTCTTCAGCCTTCATGGAAGTCGCAGACGTCATTCATATCCGCCCCAAAGTGAACGGTTGTTCAATTTATCCCAAGGCCTTCTGCCCAGATTGGTGAATCCCGTTTTTTAGGGTGCATCCCATGTGGGATGCAATGTTACGGCATTTAGACGCGAACAGGGCGGAGCGGTTCGTTGGCTAGTCAGAATACGCAGCGCGTGCTTCATCCAAAAGTTTCATCCATGCGCCCATGTAGTGGCCGTGATCCCAAAAAGTTCGGCCGCTGATGAGGTTGCCGTCGATCACGCATGGTTCATCTACGAACGTGCCCCCGCACACCTCGAGGTCGAACTTGGCCTTGGGTACCGTGGCCATTCGCCTTCCCTGAACACAGTCCGCACGGGCAGGGATTTCCACACCGTGGCAAACGCTGGCGATGGGCGCGTTTTTATCGAAGAAATATTTCGTGATGCGGAGGAGATCCTCGTCTTCCCGGATGTACTCCGGCGCACGGCCTCCGCTGTAAAAGATTCCAAGATATTCCTCCGGGTTGATGTCCTTGAAGGCGATCGCGGCCGGCATTGTGTAGCCCTCCCACTCGCGGGTGATTGTCCATCCCGGCTTAACTTGGTGCATGACCATCTGGTATTCGCGCTTCTCGGGAGCGGCGAGTACGGGTTCGTAGCCTCCCTCGATCAGTCGGAAATAGGGGTACATCGTGTCCACCGTCTCGGCGGCATCCCCAAAAATAATCAGAACCTTGTGTTTTGAGTCACTCATGGCTGGACGCCAGTTAAGCTTTGGCCAAGCGCTTTTCCAAGCCTATTGCGTGAATAGGTACGCAGAATAATTCTCGTCCCCGGTCACCCCAGGCTCTTCTCAAGGTAGGAACGGGCTCGGTTGATTTCGGCTGTGGTTTTGGATGCGGTGGGAAGGATGGGGATACCACGAGGGACGGGGTGCATGAAGATAGAGGTGTAACCGGAGTAATTGATCGAGCGAAGCGCGCTGAGTATGGGGGTGAAATCCAATTTGCCACGACCGGGCATCTGAAGGAGTTCCTGTGCCTTGGGTAGTTTCTTCGTACAGCCCATGCCGTGTTGCCAGGCGTAAAACATTAGCAATCGATCTCCCAGCGCCTTGACGAGGTTTGCCATGTCGTTGGCATCCTGCCCCTGTGGCTCCAGATGGTACGGGGCCATGGCGATGCCAATCGACTTTGAGGGTGAAAACTCGATTAACCACTTCATCGAGTCGGGTGTGTTAATTAGGTTGCTACTGTGGTTTTCTATTCCGATGCGAACTTTCGATTCTTCCGCCGCTGCGGCGTGGGGTTTCAGTTGCTCGGCAAATCGTTTCACCGCTTTTTTTAATTCGGCACCCTTTAAACCCCTTGGGCCACTTCCTCCGCAGATCAGTAAATCACCAGCGAACTTGGCGCAGGTTTTCATTTCAGTTTGCAACTTGAACGGTCCCAAGTCGTAACGCGTGATGCAGCCAAGCCGGACGTTGTGTCGCCGGAGCAAGGCCGAAAATGCCTCATGCCCCATTTTCTCCATTTGCTCTCGTTGGTTGCCGTGGACACGGGGCCAGATATCAATAGAGGTCGCACCGGTTTTTCGCACCTCGGGAATGATCTCTTCCAGCGAAAGCGTACCGTACATGGAGGACGATAAAATATAGTTCAGTTTAAATTTGCGCTTGGCCAAGGCGGATGGGGATACCGTTGTGCAAGCGGTTCCGATTGCGGTGTGAGCCAAAAAACGACGGCGGGAAAGCCTGTTTTCGATGAAATTCTTGGGCTTGGCCAAGCGGGGCAGGTGTTTATCATTCATGTTTTGCGATTTTTTCCGGTGGCCGGAGCTTGGGGTGAAGCCTGATTACAGGCAAGCAAAGCGTAGGAAAATGGGTGAATAGGCCGGTGAATAGAGTGTTGGCAACCGACCAACAAGAAAGTCGTGAAAAATCCAGATTCCGGGCTAAAAATACTTTGACGGCACAAACAGCCAACTGCTACAAATTGTGTCCCTTTTTGGACTAACCACAAAATGTAGTGTTTTTGGTGAATTATTCACAAAATACTGCGTTCGGTAAGTTTTGCGTCTCTCCAGATGCTCGTAAATGGGAAAAGAAGGTAAATTTGAAGCGGTAACAGGCGGAAATGGAAAAGAGTTTTCAGATAGGCAGCAAAGAGTTCGTATTGGATCAGGCCAAGGCGGAGGAGGCGTATGCCGCCAAACGAATCATCAATGGTCGTCAAACGATGACCTTCAATTTATTGCCGCTCAAGTACCAGTGGGCGTACGATATTTACCGGGCGATGAAGGCCAACCACTGGGAACCGGAGGACATCACCATGGCCAAGGACATCGAGCAGTGGCGAGGCAATGACCTGAGCGATGTGGAGCGTTGGATCATCCGGATGGGGATCGGTTACTTTAGTGCCGCAGAGGGAATCGTTGGAGACAATGTGCAGCATGTAGTACGTGAATTGGTGACGGCACCGGAATTGAAACTGGTGCTGGGTCGTCATGCGCACGAGGAAAATATTCACGCCGACTCGTTGCTCTACATGATCAGTTCCCTCGGCATCAATCCCCACGAGTGCGAGGCGATGTTTGAGGACGTGCCAACGATTGTCCGGAAAAACGAATTTGTCAGTCGTGTGTCACGTGGGCTGCGGCGTGATATGGATCTCTCCAAGACAGAGGAAAAACAGGCGCTTGCGAAAAATATTTTTGTGTTCGGGCAGTGCATGGAGGGGACGCAGTTTTACGGATTGTTCGGGATGATCCTGTCGTTGTACCGGCAAAATAAATTCCCGGGTATCGGTCAGATGTTTCGGTACACGCTACGGGATGAATCCAATCACATCGAAGTCTTCCGGAATTTGCTGGTCGATCTCGTGAAGGAAAACCCGGATGTATGGACTGACGAATTTAAACAGGAGTTGGCCGATTTGATGAAAGAAGCGGTTCAACTGGAGAAGGATTTCATTAATGATTGTCTGCCGGTGAACGCCGTTGGCCTCAGCTCGGAAGAGTTCTCGGCGTATATCGACTACATTGCCGATCGCCGACTTGAGAACGTGGGTTTGGACCCACTGAGCCAGGGCGCTCAAAATCCATTCCCGTGGCTGGCAGAGATGATGGACATCAAAAAGGAACAAAACTTTTTCGAAGGCCGAGTTACGGAGTACCAAAAAGCGTCTTCGTTGGAGATGGTCAGCGACGACGAATTATAATTTCAAAAAAACAAGACCCCAAGCAACCCAATCATGCCGTTCAGTAAAATAACTTTGGAGGAGGACGAAGCAATCAAGCGCTTTTCGTCCGGAGAGGAAGCACCCGCGAGATTCAACTGGGAGGAGGCGCTGTCCGGTGATGATTCCATCGAGCGAAATGTTCGGCTGCATTCCGGTGAAGGCGAACGAACCGTGGGACTGACCGAGATAGCCAACACGGTGGGAAACGCCTTGGCCAATTTGCTGTTGTCCAAGGGCGAAGAGGACGTTTTCACCAATGAAAACATGGATTTTGTGGCCAAGGTGGCGCGCGCTGTCGGGGATCGTTTTGACGAAAGTGCGCTTGGCCAAGCGGAAAATGGAGGGCTGTCTGAAAACGAATTTCATCGTGGTATTGAACGGGTGTTGATCGAAAACAACGCGCACGACGTTGCCCGGAGCTTGGTTTTTGACACGGCCCGGAGGGTGCCGCAGTCGGATGATAAGATTAGCGTTCGGCTGATCCGTCGAAACAATCAGGTTGTCAGTTGGAATCAAAACAAAATAGAGATTGCCATTCGCAAGGCGTTCCTCTCACAGCAAAAGGATAGTGCGCCGGCTGTTGCTGTGGCCGAGGCGGTGACCGGCCGTGTGAAAAACGGAGGCCAAGCGTTCGTTCACATCGAGGAGGTCCAGGACATTGTCCAGGAAGAGTTGATGAAGGCCGGGCATTTCAAGGTGGCCGAGGCTTACATTTTGTATCGGT
>CAJXAU010000013.1 GCA_913050205.1 uncultured Verrucomicrobiota bacterium | reverse complement strand
TTCACATTTCTCAGCCGCGATGAGGTGGAGGAACTGGCCCGGCAACACGAAGCCGAACCGCATGCCCGCATTGCTCATAAGGCGTTGGCACGCGAGGTGACGGCATTGGTGCACGGCGAGGAGGCCGTAACCGAGGCGATCCGCGCGAGCGAGATTTTGTTCGGAGGCGATTTGGATGGCATCACCGAGGCGACTTTTCGCGAGGTGGCCGGTGAGGTGCCGACCTGTGAATTGTCGGTCGATCGCTTTGCCGGTGAAGGCCTTTGGCTGCCGGAGTTGTTGAACGAGGCCGGCTTGGCCCAATCCCGTGGTCAGGCGAGAAAAGACGTCAAGGGAGGCGGTGTGTATGTGAACGGAATACGCACCGACGACGAACAACACAAACTGACTCCGAGCGATTTGATGTTCGACAAATACATTCTGCTACGCCGCGGCAAACGTAACTACGCCGTGGTCATCACCAACTAAAATGGAGGAAGGTCAAACCAGAGACGACGGGCTGGAATGGTACGTGGCGCATGTGAGGCCGCGCTGCGAAAAGAAACTCGTTGAGCACGGGAAGATTTACAATTTCCCAACCACGCTGCCGACGTACAAGAGCATCAAAAAGTATCGGGGCAAGGAGGTCTCCTTCGATAAACCCCTTTTTCCCGGGTACGTTTTTCTCCGGCTCAACCAAGAGACGCGCAAAGTGGCAATCCAGAGCAACTACGTGGCGAACATGCTGGAAGTCGTTGATCAGCAGGAGTTTGAAGACCAGTTAGCAGACATTCTTTTTGCGTTGGAACAAGGGGTGGAGATTCGGCTGGAACCGACAATCGAGGTCGGCGCGAGGGTTCTCGTCAAGTCCGGCCCACTACAGGGGCAGGAAGGTTGGGTGGAGGAACGCTTCGGCATGACCACTGTTTTGTTGCGGCTGGATTTCATTGGCCAAGCGGCTGCGGTCAAAGTTCAGACCGGGACTCTCGAGCTGGTTTAAACAACTCAAGGCTGGCCAAGCGGCGGAATTGTTGGCAGCTTTTCCCTTTCGCAATGTCCGAGGCCAAAAAAGCCCCCAAGCGCTCGGGAATTCTCGCCGGTGGAAACTGGATCATTGACCAAGTCAAAATGATCGACGTGTACCCGCAGCGGGAGCAGCTTGCCAATATCCACGGTGCGGCCGTGACTGGAACCGGCGGATCGCCCTACAACTTGTTGGTGAACTTGGCCAAGCTCGGGGCGGGTGTTCCACTCTCCGCCGCGGGTCTGGTTGGCAAAGACACCTTCGGCCAGTTGATTTTGGACGACTGTAAAAAGTTCAAGATCGACACCAAGTTCCTGACCACCACCGCTGCCGCCCCGACCTCCTACACGGATGTCATGACGGAACTCAAGGGAGGCAACCGCACGTTTTTTCACAACCAAGGTGCGAACGCCGTCTGGGATGGTCGTGACTTGAATTTCTCTAAAACCAAGGCCCGTTTTTTTCACCTCGGCTATCTACTTTTGATGCAGACGCTCGATGGGCCGGATAAAAAATTCGGCACCAAGGCGGCCAAGTTGCTGGCTGCAGCGCAGTCGGCCGGCCTCAAGACCAGCATCGACGCCGTGAGCGAGGACAGCGATCGTTTCGCGGATGTCATCACCCCGGCGCTTCAGTACACCGACTATTGCATCCTGAACGAAATCGAGGCAGGCAAGACGACCGGGTTCAAAATTCGGCAGGACAACGGCAAACTGGATACCGTGGCGTTGCGGCACGCGGCCGGCGCACTACTCCAGCTTGGTGTCGGTGAACTTGTGGTGATCCATTTTCCTGAGGGAGGCTTTGTGCGGACGCGCAAGGGAGAGGACGTCCTGCAATCGTCGCTGCGAATTCCGGCCAAGGACATTGTCGGCGCAGCAGGTGCCGGGGATGCTTTTGCCACGGGAATGCTGCTTGGCCTGCATGAGGGATGGGAACTGGACAAGTGCCTGCAGACTGCAGTCTGTGCAGCAGCGGCCTGCCTGTCGCATGCCTCGTGCACGGGGGGGATGAAATCCCTTCGCAGCGTCCAGGCCTTGGCCAAGAAATACAAGTATCGGCCCAAGCTGGAGAAGCCCCTATAGCAGGGTGCAAAAAAAACACCCCGCTTGGCCAAGCGGGGCATTTCCAGATTCTTTTCCGCAGTCTACTTGTTGACGCGCTCCATGTATTTGCCTTCGCGCGTGTCCACCTTGATCCGTTCGCCTGTCTTGATGAATAGCGGGGCCTGAATGTTTTTGCCGGTCTCGAGGGTGACGGTTTTCATCACGTTTGTTGTGGAATCGCCCTTGACCCCCTCTGGTGCCTCGGAAACGGTGAGCACCACGCTGGAAGGCAGTTCAACCACGGCTGGGTTCTCCTCGATGAAGGTGATCTCCACGAGGCAGTTTTCCACCATGTAATCGACGGCTTCGCCGACCAGATCGGGAGTGATTGTAACCGGCTCGTAGGTGTCGGGATCAGTGAAGACGAAATCATCGCCGTCGCGGTAGCTGTATTCCATCTTGCGGTGGTCGAGCGGGACGACCTCGATTTTCTCCGTGGAACTTAGTCGGATATCAAACGACTTGCCGGTGCGAATGCTCCGGAGCGTGGCCTGCACAAACGCGCGGAGGTTGCCCGGTGTGCGATGTTGACACTCCAACACGACAGCCACCTCGCCTTTGTGCTTGATGGCCATTCCCTTTCGAAGATCGTTTCCTGAAGGCATGATCAGTTCTTCGTTTCTGCGAGAAACGGGCGCGAACGTAACGAACCCCAGTCGGTTTTCAAGCCCGGAATGCCGATGTGCTCGGCGTTATTTTCGCGGATCGTTCTTGAACCGAAACGGCGCCTTGCCGCTGATGGCCGTGCTGGTGATGGAGGGGCACCAGAATTTCTCGACGTGTTTCACCACCAGATCGGTGCCTTCGAAGTGGCTGACGAATGGCCGCTTTTTCGGGTTGTACATCGTGTCGGTCATGTCGCGCATGAGGACGACGTTTTTGCCGATGTTGACCATCTGCCGGATACCGACCGGCCGGCCGAGGACACACATGTTCAAGTGCACGCCCATGAGAATGACATTCTCGATACCGTGTTGCGCGAGCAGATTGTAGGTTTCCTGCCCGTTGTCGGTGATGGCATCGCGCTCGTCGTCGATCTCGATGAGGTCGATCTGGCGCGTCCACGCCTCGCGGATGGGATATTCCTCTTCGCAATCGCAGCCCATGTCGGTGTCGTCGATCGGCAGTTCGGTTTCGCGGAACTTGTCCGGCCAGCACCAGTTGGTGCCCCAGCGAACGTCCTTGGAGAGTGGCTTGGGCGGCTTGGCACCGGGGGCGTTTTGAGCACGCTTGCGGGCCGGTGTGCCCTTGTAAAAATCGACCGTCGAGCTGGGGGCGTGAATGATGAGCATGCCTTTCTCTCGGGCCTGCTTGATGACGGCGTTCATCGGCTTGGCCATCTCGACCACGCGCTTGGCTGCGTTGGGGCACCAGTGGTCGTCCCACATGTCGACCACGATGACGGCAGTCTTGCCGGCCTCCCAGGTGACCTCGGACTCGACCGATTGATACTTGCCGCCGCTCGTCGCGGAGAGCGCCTGCGAGCGTGCCTTGAACGTGATGGGTGCAGAGTAAGCCATGGTGGCGGCGACAAAAAATCCGAAGCATGTGGCCAGGGCCAAGCGAGTGTTTTGCATGGCGGCAGCTTGGCCAAGCGCTGCCGGTTTGTAAAGCGGTTGGGCTACGGCTTGGCCTGCTTGAGGCTGGCGAGATAGGTGATCATGTCCACCAGCTCCTGCGGAGTCATCGTTGCCTGCAGCCCAGCTGGCATGATGCTGGTAGGTAGTTGTGTGCGGCTCACGATGTCGGCTGTCTTGTGCGTGGTCGAGATACCGCCCGGCACCGTGAGCGTGATTTCGTCGTTCGTTTTGCTGGTGATAACACCCAGCGCCTCGGCTCCGTTTTTCAGCTTCAGCAGCCAAGCCTCGTAGCCGAAAGAAATTCCGGCGCTTGGCTCAAGGATGGAGATGTACAGCGCCTCCTTGCCAAGCTTGGTGCCGATGCCGGAGAGCTTTGGGCCGAAGTCGATCCCCTTGCCGTTGACCTGATGGCAGGTGGAGCAGGCGCTTTGCGGCCGGAAGAACACCTTTTCTCCATTGGCGATGTCGCCCTTCATAGCGACCAGCTTGGCCAGCGGCGGCAGCGCTTGGCCAAGCCCCTGTGGCGCGGGGAAGAGCTTGGCCGCAGCCGTGCTAATTTCCTTCCAGCGGACACTGCGCAGTGCGTTGCCGGCGGTAAAGTTGAGGTCGGCCCCAAGCTCCCCGGCTTGTGCGGCCTTGATCAATGCCCCGGCACCGGTCTTGGACTTGGCCAAGCCGTTGACCGCAGCCGCGCGGAGGGCGAGCGGCTTTTTGTCGTGCTTGGCGGCGTTCAACAGGATCGGTTCGCCCTTGGGTGATTGCGCGTTGGCCAAGGCCTGGGTGGTTGCCAAGGCGGCCTTGGCATCGTTGCCGTTGATCGCGGCGTTGATGAGCTTGAGCCCCGGCTCAGTGAGGGCCAAGCGCAGCGCCTCGACGCCGGTGGAATCCTTCGGGTGCGCCTGGGCGAACCGGATCAACTCCGCCTCATGTCCCTTGAGTTTGAAATCGCGCACGATCTCCACGAACGCCGGTTTGCCCCGCGACGCCTCGAGGATGTTCAGGACAACTTTCTTGAGCGCCGGATTCGCCTCGATATCGAGATTCTTCAGCCTCTTGAGCGCCTCCAGTTGGACGCTCGTTTGTGCAGTCGCTTCGCTTGGCCAAGTGGCGGCCAGGCCAAGTGCGATGATCAGGAAAATGCGGGAAACGATTTGCATGCCGATGACGTCAGCTTTTCTCAATACAGGCGTAGGCGTTGTGGTTATGAATGCTCTCGAAATTCTCTGCCTCAACCCGATACCATGTGACATGTTCATGCGACTTGAGCCGCAGAACGATGTTGCGAACGAGGTCCTCGACGAACACCGGATTTTCGTACGCCCGCTCGGTAACGGCTTTTTCATCCGGCCGCTTGAGTAGTGAGTACAGCTCGCAACTGGCGGACTCCTCGACGAGCTCGATCAGGTCCTCAATCCACACCGTCTCCGACGAGCGGATGGCCACCGTGACCTCGCCGCGCTGGTTGTGGGCACCGTATTCACTGATCGCCTTGGAGCATGGGCAAAGTGTTGCGACCGGAATCCGCAGCGTCATGACGAAATCGATCTCTGTGCCGGTGGCATTGGCCTCGAATCGTACGTTGTAATCCATCAAGCCCTCGCGTTCGGTGACCGGTGCTTTTTTGGTGATAAAATACGGAAACTCAATCTCGAGATGCGAGGTGTTGGCCTTGAGCCGCTGCTGCATGCTGTCAAGCAGGTCGGGGATGTTCTCGACGTGGATCATCTCCCCGTGCGAGTTGAGCACCTCAACGAATCGGCTCATGTGCGTGCCCTTGAATTCCATCGGCAGGTCAACAAACATGCCGATGGTGGCAACGGTGTTTTGCACCGCGTGGGCGCGGTCGCGTACCTGAATGGGGAATCGAAGTCCGCGAACACCGACCTTGTCGATTGGCAGTTCCCGGGTGTCCCTCGTGTTTTGCTCGTCGTGGAGCGGGGAGGTCGCGGCGGCAGTTGATGAAGGCTCGTTTGCCATCGCGGTCATCGTAGCAAGAGTCCCTTTGCCAAACGACGATAAATCAACGCTTGGTCAGGTGCGGCGCGACGACTTTCGTCCAAAGCGCATAGCCCTTGGCATTGAGATGCAGTCCATCACCAACAAACAGCTCGCGCCTTGGCTTGCCGTCGTCCCCCAACATCGGCTGCCAAATGTCGATGACCTCAAGCCGGTCGTCCGACTTACAATGGTCTCGCACCAGACTGTTGGCCTCACTCATTTTGCCGGCCAACTTCCAGCGGCTAAGGCTTGGCTTGATGGTGATGAAGGAAACTCTCGCCTCGGGTAACTTGCTGTGGATTGCCTTCACGAACTGCTTGAAGTGCGCCAGAATGATTTCCGGGGTTTTGCCGCGCGACGTGTCGTTGTCGCCGGCATAGAGCACCACGTGACTAGGCTTGTACGGAATCACGATGCGATCGGCAAAATAGATCGAGTCGATGATTTCTGAGCCACCGAATCCGCGATTGATCACCGGCTGCCCCGGGAAATCCTGTTTGAGTGTTTTCCAGCCGCGGATACTCGAGCTGCCGATGAAAACGATTCCACCGGGAGTAGGCGGTTGTTTTTTGTCAGCCTCTTCAAATGCGGAGATAGTGCTCTCCCAGCGTTCCGGGCTGCTGTAATAGGCGCGCGAGTTCGCGGCTAGCACCGGTTTGATGGCAGCCGTCCAGGCAGCATAACCGGCTGCGCTCAGGTGCAACTGATCCGCCACGTAAAGTTCCGGCTTCGGCTTACCATCGGTGCCAAGCATTGGAGTCCAGACGTCGATGAAATCCAGCAGCTTGTCGCTGTTGCAAAACGAGCGGACAAGCTTGTTGGTTTCTTTTGTTTTGTTGGATTCAGCCCAATGTTTCGGACTGGGCTTAATTGAGATGAAAGCGATTCGAGTGCGTGGCAGCTCGGTTCGAATACGCCGCGTGAACGATTTGAAATAACCCAATACCTCCGCAGGTGATGCCCCTTTGCGCAGTTCGTGACCGCCGGCGTACAACACGATCTGCCGGGGTTTGTACGGCAGAATAATCCGATCCGCATAGTGAATGGCATCCTGAATCCCAGAACCGCCGAAGCCGCGGCGAATCACCGTGCCCACCGACGACCGAAACTCCTGCTCCAGAGATTCCCAGCGCTTTATGCTGGAGCTGCCGATAAACAGCGTTCGATTTTGCTTTGGCGCCTTGGCACGATCAGCCTTGAGGAACGCTTCAATTTCGTGGTCCCAGCGCCCCGGTTGATTCTCCGCCAATACCGGTGTGGTTACGCCAATCGTGACCAGCCAAGCGGCAAGCATCACCGGGGTGGCCAAGCAGTGTTTTTCAAATCGTCCCATGAGCGTGGCGCGGATGTTACCGATCTTTTGCCGCTTGGGAAGCTAATAGAGCGCTTGGCCAAGCGCTTGGGTTTTGGCTTCAATCCGTCAGGCAATTGGCCAAGACTCAGCCCATGCCGGAAGCGTTGGCTCCAGATGATTATCTGCCGCTGGTGCGGGCCGCGTTGGCTGAGGACATCGGCAGCGGGGACGCCACCACGCTGGCGCTTGTGCCGGAGGACTCGCTGTCCACGGCGGTGATGACGGCCCGTGAGCCGTTGGTGATGGCCGGGGTGGATCTGGCACTGGCCTCGTTTCAGGAGGTGGACGAGCGAATCGATTTTGGCATCGAGGTGAGGGACGGTCAGGATGGCGATTTTTATCAACCACTGCTCCGCCTACAGGGGCCGACCCGCGCGTTGCTGACCGCCGAGCGCACTGCTCTTAATTTCGTCCAGCGTCTCTCGGGTGTGGCGACGTTGACCGCCCGATTTGTCCAACTGGTGGCCGGTACGGATGTTCAGATTCTGGATACGCGCAAAACCACGCCGGGCTGGCGTGCGCTGGAAAAATATGCAGTCGCCTGCGGAGGCGGCACCAACCATCGCATCGGCCTATACGATCAGGTGATGATCAAGGACAACCATCTCGTGGCGTTGGATGGGGACGTGGCTGAGGCAATCCGGCGTGCACGGGAACACTATCCCGACCTGAAAATCGAAGCCGAGGCTGACACCGTCGCGCAGGCTCAAGCCGCCGCCGAGGCCGGTGCAGATATCATCCTGCTCGACAACATGTCGTGCGATGAATTGCGGCAGGCGGTCGGGCTGATCGATGGCCGGGCCAAGACGGAGGCCAGCGGCGGGGTGACGTTGGAGACGGTTCGGGAGATTGCCGAGACCGGTGTGGATTTTATTTCAGTCGGTGCGCTGACGCACTCCGCACCATCGGTGGATATCGCGCTCGACTTCGATCAGTTGGCCTGAATCTTGGCCAAGGCCGCCAGCGCAGCCTCCGTCTCGGCAGCTTTTTTGCTGCTGCCTCTCCCTTGGCCAAGCGCTTGGCCAAGGTGCTTCACGACCACCTCAAACTCGCGATCGTGGTCCGGCCCGGTTGAGTTTAACAACTCGTACGTTGGCGCCTCCTCGGAGTTGGCCTGCAACAGTTCCTGCAGTTCCCCCTTCGGGTTTTTGATCGCTTCAATCTTGTCCGGGTTGGCGAGTTCCTCGGCGAACGTTTTTCGGACGAAATCGCGGGAGGCATCCATTCCGCCATCGAGAAACAGTGCGGCTACAACCGCCTCAAGTGCATCCTCAAGCGCGGAGAGTTTACCCCTCTCAAAATCGGCCCGCTGGCCCCGGCTCATGACAAGGTGTTCCTCCAGGCCAAGCGGCGCGGCCTTGGCGGCAAGGGAGGTGCCGTTGACCAGTGCGGCCCGGGCCTTGGTTAGCGTGCCTTCATCGTGGTCGGGGTGAAGTGAAAAGAGCGCATCAGAGATCACTGCCTGCAGGATGGCGTCCCCGAGAAACTCCATTCGTTGATTGTCCTCATTGGGGCTGGACTGTTTACCGGAGGCGGACGGATGAGTCAGTGCAAGGCGCAGCAGGGACTCATCACGAAAAGTGTATCCGAGAGTCTCCTGCAATGCCTGCAAATCTGCCACGACAAAAACAGGTCAGTGCTCGTTGGCCGTCGCCGTGGCCGCCTCAGGTTCCTGGGCGGGTGCATCCGCCTTGTCTTCGGTGGAGCCATCGGCGCTCTCCTCCTCGGGTAGCGTCTCGGTTTGCGGATTAAGCCCGTGCTCGAGTAGGTTGGAAACCTTGGCCTGAACCTGCCCCAGATTGGTCAGTTTCAGTGCTGGGTCGAGGATGGTGAATACATCGCCGTTCTTGGTGTGTTCGTAGATCAACATTCGTTTGCCGTCCTCCTGCCTCACCTGATCCTTGTTTTTGATGACGCGCTTGCGCTCGAGCATCACAGCGAGAATAAAGCAGGCCTCGGTGTGCTCGGGGTCGTTTTGCTCGATCATCTTCTTGAGCAGAGTCTCGGCGTTGTCCTTTTGGATGGCCTCGGGCGGAGGCGGAGGCGGCACCTCGTAGACGCCCTGCCAGTGGGAAATGTACCCGTCGGTTTTGCCAGGCTCGGCCTTGTGGTTTTTGTCCCAGCAACCGGGGCAGATGTCCCGTCGCTCGAGACTTTCCATGCCCCGGAAAAGGATGGTGTGGTACGGCTGTTCGTCCTCGAACGCCGTCTCGCATTCATTGCACTGTTGTGAGCGTGATCGGAAATGCCAATCCATGACGTTGCCTCAAGGGCACGCGGAGTATCACCGCCAGGCAGCGATTCGGAAAGCCAATTGCGCTTGGCCAAGCGCCGGAGGGGTGAGCCAGCGAGCCCTCCGCTAGATGATTCTCAGGCGTACTTCCCAGTGTGGGGTCGTTGAGGACGGCTGGGGCAGCCGCCCATACCTTCGCTTGGCTGGGTTACCAGCCGACAGCGGCTCTGGCGCCCTGCTTTACGATCAGTTTTTCCTCCTCCCAGATGGCCAAGCCGGTCTTGAGATCGGTGAGGCTTAGCTGGAAGGCGAACTCGGACTGCTTGATGCGGCCGGCGCGGGCGTTGTTCTGAATGATCTTGCCGGAGAGGCTGTAATCGGGGGAGACCAGATTGCCCTTACCGGGGATCGTTTCCTGATTGAACTCATCGTCAGCCCGCAGTTCGCGGACAGCCTTGGACGAGGCATCCTCCGGGCCGTCCAGGCCGACGGCTGTGGTGGTGAGAGCACGGCCGCTTTTGTTTAGGGCCACGCGGATTTTTTTCATCAGGCTGTCGGTATCGATGTGGGTCGAGGTGTTGTTTTTGATTCGACCGATCATCAAAATCTTCGGTTTGCCGGCGACGGATTGAATGGCGCCGGAGAGCAGCAGCGAATGGGTGAGTTCATCAGCAGCGTGGATCCAGTCCTGCGTGTTGATTTGGCCGACGTTGACGATGCTGTCGTCGCCGCCTTCGTCGATGTATTTGGCCGAGGCGCAACCGAGGGCCAGAGCCGGCAGCAGCGCGGCAGCGAGGGTTTTGGCAAATGCGTTCATATCTGCGGTTTATTTAAGTCGAAATTGGTGAATTTTCAAGGGCGCGCCGTGGGCGAATCCCTTCACGTAGACTACGTTCACGCGACCGGTATTCACGGTGACTTCACTTTTTTGCGGGCCGACGAACAGGGTTAGTTTGCGATCAGCCGGTGTATTGACACGGGCTACGGCAAAGGTCTTGGGCAAAGAGGTCCATGTGCGCAGGTCTGCCTGCGTGGACACAATTTGGTACACCGTGCCGAGTACTGTTCCAATGTCTCCGGTTTTGTCTCCGATTTTTTTTGTCGCTGTTGCCTTGAGAGCAGCGGAAGCGAGGGTTCGGGTGAACATGCCGGGCAGTTCGCTTCGAAAATCGCGCCCGATCACAGCGTCCATGTCGCAGATCAACATGGCGTCCATCTTGGTTTTGCCGATAGCCACGGCACAGGTGAGAGGGTGACCACGATTTTCCAACCTCGGGAATTCGGCGGCGACGTACGGCAGGTCGCGGTCAAACAATGGGATGTCGAGACGCTCCCCTCTCCGCACCGGGGCCACGCCGGTCTCGAACATCACGTAGGTCAGGTCAGGATGTTTATTCCCGGAGAGTACACCATCGACGAGCTCCATCTCGTCCGCAATGAACGCTGGCCCGCCCAGTGTATCGTGAATGCGCCGCAGCGAGACAATCGCGTTTTCCCTTTGGTCATCGGAGAGGCTCCACAGGCAAAGCGCGTAAAGGAAATCAGTGAACGGATTGACGAATGCTCCGTAGTCCATGTTTAGGCTTGGTTGCAATCGGTCGAGTTGCGCGCGCGTGCCGGCATCGTTTTGTGTGCGTAAAATATTCGACTGATATTGCCCGGCGGACTTCCGGGCAGAGGTGATCCGGCGCGCGTTGCGGATCAACTCGGCATCCTGTACATCACTGGCCTGCCGCAGCTCCACCATCGCGGCATCCGTCTGGCCAAGCCGAAGATAATTCAACGCCTGATACGTGTTGAGCATCACGCGATCGTAGCCACGGCCCTCATACGGCACCGTGGCGAGATTGACGACCAGTGCCGTCGTTTCCTTGGACACGCGAACCTTGGCCTGACTCTCGTAATGCTGCATCCGCTTCTCAGCACGGTCAAACGCGTAGGTGCTTTCCGGTAGTTGATCGTTGGCCCGCAGGGCGGCTCCCTGTTCCAGCAACCAGATCACGCCGTCGCGGGAATCGCTCTTGTCGTGTACCTGCACGTTGGCCAACTCGGACGCCTTTTGGGTGTTGCCCCCGTTCCATGCACCGCGAAACGATTGCGTCTGCCGCTCGTAGCTCGCGCAGCCCGTCAGCAGCAGCGTGGCAGTGATCAGATGAAAAGCCCGGCGCATCGCCCGCAACGGTAGCGCTTGGCCAAGCGCAAGCCAACGCCATAGCGAGCGATACGCTTGGCCTGAGTTGTGAATTGGCGTGCTGCGTTGTCTTGTGCGTGGCAGGTTCTCGGCGGTGGGAAAAATCATTGGCATAGACCTTGGCACGACCAATTCGCTGGTGGCGGTGGTGGATTCCGGCATCCCATTGGTGCTGGCGGATGACCAGGGCCGACGGCTGACACCGTCGGTGGTGCGGGTGCCAGCCTCGAGCGCCCCGGTCGTTGGTTGGGAGGCCAAGCGCGCCCGCGCAGCGCATCCGGAAACGACGATCACGTCCATCAAACGATTCATGGGACGCCGCGGCAGCGACGTAAATTCAAGCGGGGAAGCATTGGGCTACCCGGTACAGGCGGAGGGAAATGCCCCAGTGACTGTGCCGCTGCACGGTCGCGAATGGACACCGGAGGAGGTGTCGGCGGAGATTTTGAAAGTGCTCAAGAGGTTGGCGGGTGAGGGCATGATCGAACAGCCCGAGGCGGCGGTGATCACCGTGCCTGCGTATTTCAATGACGCCCAGCGCAACGCCACACGCAAGGCCGGAGAGCTGGCCGGATTGCGGGTCGAACGCATCATCAACGAGCCGACGGCTGCCGCGTTGGCCTATGGGCTGAACTCGTTAAAGGAAAAATCAAAGATCGCGGTGTACGACCTCGGTGGTGGAACGTTCGACATCTCGATACTGGAACTAAACAAGGGAGTGTTTCAAGTGTTGGCCACCTGCGGCAACACGCGCTTGGGCGGGGACGACATTGACCACGCGTTGGTCGAGTATTTGTTGGGGAAGCTTGGCCAAGCGGGAGGCCCGGAGGTGAAGGCAGGCGCAGGTATCATGGCCCGCTTGGCCGAGGCTGCTGAGGAGGCCAAGATTAGATTATCGACCGACGCTGAGACGACCATCGCGCTGCCGTTCCTAACCCCGGACTTTAGTTTTGAGATTGAGTTGAACCGCGAGCAACTCGAGCGCTTGGCCAAGCCGGTGGTCGCACGCACGCGCGAGTATTGTTTCAAGGCATTGGCCGATGCCGGCTTGGCCAGTGAGGATCTTGATCAGGTGATTCTCGTCGGCGGACAAACACGGATGCCGCTTGTGCGTGAGTTTGCTTCGGAGGTTTTTGGCTGCGGCGACGGCAAACCGGAGTTGAACACCACGCAAAACCCGGACGAGGCGGTGGCGCTTGGTGCGGCGATCCAGGGTGGCATTTTGTCGGGTGACTTTAGTGACCTACTGCTGCTGGACGTGACGCCGTTGTCGCTGGGCATTGAGACGTTTGGAGGGTTAATGAACGTGATCATCCCGCGCAACACGACCATTCCGGTAAAGCGTGGTGAGGCATTCACGACCGTGGCGGATTACCAGAAGGACGTGTTGATCCACGTGCTGCAGGGCGAGCGCGAAAAGGCGGCCGACAACTGGAGTCTTGGCCGGTTCACACTGGAGTTTGAGCCGCAGCCCAAGGGGGTGGCAAAGGTGGGTGTGCAGTTCGAGATTGATGCGGATGGGATTTTGCACGTGCTCGCGCGCGACATAAAAACCGGCAACGAAAAAATCGTGGAGATGCGTTCCGCTGTGGACGTTGACGACGATGACGTACAGCAGATGATCGAGGAGTCGGTCGAGCACGCGTTCGACGACATCGAGGATCGCCGCTGGATCGAGGCCAAGCTACGTGCCGAGCAGACCACCGAGGCCACGCGTAAGGGTCTGGAAGCCTACGGCGGCGAATTGCCGGAGGAACAGCGGTTTGGGATTGAGACGGCGCTGGCTGAGGTTACGGCGTTGCTCGCCGAAAAAGAAAAGGGAGGCTCAGTCACTGCAGCCTCCCTTAAGGAATTGAATGCCAAGCTGGATTCAGCCACTCAACCGCTGGCGGAGTTGATGATGGATCGGGTTATGGAGCAGATGCTCGAAAAACGCGGCGTGTTGCCGAGTTAATTCGGTTTAGGTCTGGCGTTGTTGGCTGTTTGATTTCGAACAACGTTGCGGCGTTTGTTCACGTCGGAACCTTCCACGTGGCGGATGTCGTCGTAGTCAACATCCTGCATGCGTTCTTCCGGATTCGGGTGTGGCGCACGTTGATCCTTACTCACAGGGTTGATTAGCACGATCACACTGCGTCCGGCTTCGCGTGGCTTGGTATCACAATGGCCCCACGGTTTGATCTTCTCGATGAACGCTTCGATGGTTTGCAGGCCGATATGTTTGGTGCGCAGCTCCTTGCCGCGGAAGCGAAGGATGACCTTTACTTTCATGTCCTCGCACAGGAAATCGATTGCGTGGTTCAGTTTGAAGGTGAAGTCGTGCGGATCGATGTTTGGCCGGAGTTGAATCTCCTTAATCTTGATCGTACTGGCAGTCTTCTTTTGTTCCTTGCGAAGTTTCTTTTGCTCGTAGGCGTACTTGCCGTAATCGGTGATCCGGCAGACTGGTGGGTTGGCGTTGGGGGAAATCTCCACCAGATCGAGCCGCTGCTCCTTGGCCATGCGCATGGCCTCCTGAATCTGGTAAACCCCCAGTTGCTTCCCGTCGTCTGACAATAACCGAACCTCCCTGGCCCGGATTCTTCCGTTGACACGATCCTTGGGTGCCCGTTGTGGGCGCCTGCCGCCTTTGGGGCGACTCAAAGCGTGCC
>CAJXAU010000012.1 GCA_913050205.1 uncultured Verrucomicrobiota bacterium | reverse complement strand
TCTCCCGGTACCCGGTTGCGTTTGACGAGCATCCCCTTCAAGTAAGTCAACGTCACCGGCACTGTGATCTTCTTTGTCACGCCCTTGACGGAAAACTTGCCGACAACCTTGGCTTCGGTCTTTGTGCCAGTGGTTTTGACGTTGGTGAACTTCTCGGCCACGAACTCAATCTTTGGGTACTTGGCCACATCCATCCAGCCCTTGTCCAGCATGTGTTCCCGCATGATTGGGTTGTCCACGTGCAACGTCTTGGCATCGAGGGTGATCTTGCCCTTGGTCGCCGCTGGCTTGGCTGGATCGAAAGTAATCTTGCCGGTGATCCCCGTCGCAGTGCCGGAGATCGACTCCAGCGGAGCGTCCAGCAGGAACAACGCATTGTTAACCTTCTTCGGGTCTTTAAAATCGAACTCGATAGGCCCTGCCTCGACGGATGCCGTCGCAGCAATAAGCCCGGCGCACAGTATCCACTTTGCTAACTTGTTGATGATCATATCAGTTGGTCTTCTTTGATTTTTTTCCCTTGAATGCGAACGACGCGCCAAAGCTGATCCCGGCAATCAAAACACAGCCCCCCAGCATCTCCGCACCAAGCACCAGCCGGTTGGTCGTCACGGGAAATTCAAGGCCCGTGATTTCATCCACCTGCATCTCGGTGACAGACGTCTTGGACCAGCCCAAGTGAAAGCCAGTCACCCCCCAGCCTAGTAACCCAAGGAGGAGGACAATCAGGCAAACCCAGCGCAATCCCGTTCGCACGGCCGGAGTCTAAAAACGCCCCTCTCCAACGCAACCCCTTTTTGAATGGAACGGAAACATTCGTGTTTCCAAATGATCCGCTTGGCCAAGCGCTTGGCTATAATGCATGCACCCTTGCCAAGTAGGACGGCTTTCCCTTAGGTTTCCCGCCGCTTTCGGGATGAAGGTTTTTGTTAACGGCAAATTTTACAGCGAACAGAACGCCAAGATTTCGGTGTTTGACCACGGCCTGCTTTATGGCGATGGCGTGTTTGAGGGCATCCGCGCCTACCACGGCCGCGTGTTCAAGCTTCGGGAACACATTGACCGGTTGTTCTACTCCGCCAAGGCCATCCTGCTCGATATTCCGATGACTCATCAGGAATTGATGGACGCCACGGTGGAGGCCTGTCGCAAGAACGGCATCACCGACGGGTACATCCGGTTGGTCGTCACCCGCGGCGCCGGCACGCTTGGCCTGAACCCCAACCGCTGTTCCAACCCGCAGGTGATCATCATCGCCGACAAGATCCAACTGTATCCGCCCAGCCTGTACAAAAAGGGGATGGAGATTGTGACCGTGGCCACCACGCGAAACCACCACAACGCAGTCAACCCGGCCATCAAGTCGCTCAACTACCTCAACAACATCCTCGCCAAGATCGAGGCGAACACCGCCGGTTACGAGGAGGCCATCATGCTCAACGCCGAGGGCTACGTCGCCGAGTGCACCGGGGACAATGTATTCATCATCAAGGGCGACCAAATGTACACCCCGGCACTTTCGTCCGGCGCGCTGCACGGCATTACGCGACAGACCGCCATCGACCTCGTCGGTGAGATGGGCATCCCCACTTCGGAACCCAACCTGACCCGCTACGACCTGTACAACGCCGATGAGTGTTTCCTCACCGGTACCGGTGCCGAGATCGTGCCGGTGGTCAAGATCGACGAGCGCGTCATCGGTAATGGTAAACCGGGTACAGTCACGAAAAAATTGGTGAAAGCCTACAAGGAACTCACCAAGGTGAACGGCGAACCGATCAAAAAGCGCTGACCCTGCCCCAAGGCGGGGACGTCTGCCCCACCCTCCCGTTAAACAATCCAACCAAGCCGCGGCTCGGAACATCTTCCACTCTTCACCGCTTGGCCAAGCGCTTGGCCAAGTCTCTCAGTCATCCCGGTTGCGCCTTGCCGCTTGGCCAAGGTGGGCTATGGTCTCCGGACACCTGTGGGTAACTAATCATCATGGCAACGAAGTATCGAGTGGGCGTCATCGGCAGCACGGGGCGCGGTAACTACGGGCATGGGCTGGACACCGTCTGGCGTGAGTTTCCCAACACGGAAATCGTCGCGGTGGCAGACGACAACCCGGAAGGCTTGGCCAAGGCGGTAAAGCGTCTGGGAGATCCCCAAGGCTACGCTGATTATCGGCAGATGTTCCAAAAGGAAAAACTGGACTTAGTGAGCATCTGCCCACGATGGCTTGACCAGCACCGGGACATGATGGTCGCCGCCGCTGAGTCGGGCGTGCGTGGCATTTATCAGGAGAAACCACTCTGCCAGACACTCCGGCAAGCGGACGAGATGATCGCCGCGTGCGAAAAGAAAAATGTGAAAGTCGCCGTGGCACACCAGACGCGTTACAGCCCGGTGTTGACGCAGATTGAGCAACTGCTGAACGATGGCAAAATCGGCCGCGTGCTCGAATACCAGATGCACGGTAAGGAGGATCGCCGTGGTGGCGGCGAAGACTTGTGGGTACTGGGCACTCATATTTTTGATCTGACTCAACATCTGGCCGGCCTGCCACTCTGGGTGCAGGGCTACGCTCGGCAGGACGGCGAATCGGTGACCCGAAAACATGTCAAGCCGGGTGCCGAGGGGATCGGCCTACTGGCCGGTGACAGCGTCGGGGCCACCTACGCACTGCCCAACGAGGCCGTCGCACACTTTCGTTCCGTGAAGAATGGCGCCGGCCAACCGAACCGATTTGGCCTGACGATCTTTGGCAGCGACGGTGTCATCAAGATGACGTTTGGTTATCTGCCCACTGCGGCACTGCTACCGGATGGGGCTTGGGCACCGGGGCGTACCGGCAAAAAATGGATTCCCATCACCTCCAACGGGCTTGGCCAAGCGGAGACACTCAAGGATGGTGGGCTGCATGCGGGCAATGTGCTCGCAGTACGCGACCTGATTGATGCCGTCGAGGAGGATCGCGACCCGGAGGCCAGCATCAACGACGCACTCACCGCCACGGAGATGATCGTGGGTTTATTCGAGTCACACCGACAGGGCGGTGCCCGTGTTCCCTTCCCCTTGGCCAATCGAGATCATCCCTTGGCCAAGCTCTAAAACACTGCCGGAGCGCAGTTGCGTTTACCCAATCGATTGGCTTTGACAGGTCTCAGGCAGGTTGGCAAAGTCTCGCCCCATTTTTGGGAAAATACTCGAACAACATGGCTGACTCTGAAGACCAAAATCAACCCACAGGCGAACGCCTTATTTACGACCTCAACTCCGCCCCGGACCCCTCCAGCGGATCCGGCAACGATCTGGTCGGCAATCTTTTGGTGGCTCAATCCGGTGGCCCCACTGCAGTGATCAATGCCAGCGTCGCCGGCGTCATTCAGGAGGCTGGCCGACATCTGGATAACATCGAGGAAATTTACGGTGGCCTGAACGGTATTTATGGGATTCTTCACGAAAACCTGATCGACCTGAACGAGGAAAAGGCCCGCTCGATTGAGGAACTCAAGCACACACCCGGCGCCGCGCTGGGTACCTGCCGCTACAAGATTCAGTTTCAAAAAGATCCCGAGCAGGCGGCCAAGGACATGGATCGGTTATTCGAAGTATTCGAGGCCCACAACATCCGCTATTTTTTCTACGCCGGCGGCAACGACTCGCAGGACACCAACAACAAAGTGCACCTTGAGGCACAAAAACGCGGCTACGCACTACGCTGCATCGGCGTGCCAAAGACGATCGACAACGACCTGCCGCACACAGACCACACGCCCGGTTTTGGCAGCGTGATCAAGTACAACGCCACCACAGTGATGGAGATCGCACAGGACGTTTCCGCCATGGCAACCGACGACGGTTCCTGCTGCATTGTCGAGGTAATGGGCCGTGCCGCAGGCTGGATCGCTGCCGGCACCGTACTGGCTAAAGGCGGCAACGCCGACAACGCACCTCACATCATCCTGCTGCCGGAACTTCCCCTCGATGAGGAGGCGTTTCTCGCCAAGGTCAAGGAAACCTCGGAGCGGCTTGGTTACTGCATCGTGGTCGTGGGCGAAGGCGTGAAGAACGCCGAAGGGCAGGAAATCGGCGCGGACAAGACTAAGCTCGACTCCTTCGGGCATCCTGTTCTCTCGGGTGCAGCGGATGCGCTGGCCGAGGTCGTTCAAGGCAAATTGAATCTCAAAACCCGCACAGTGAAACTGGGGTACGCCCAGCGCTGCGCTGCGCACTACGCCAGCAAAACGGATGTCGACGAGGCAGTCGCCTGTGGTACAGCTGCCGTCAAGGCTGCGGTCGAGGGCAAAAGTGGATTCATGGTCACGCTGGAGCGTGCATCGAAAAAACCGTACGAGTTCACCACCTGCCTCCATACGCTTGCCGACATCGCGCTAGTCGAACGCACCATCCCGGACGACTGGATCAGCGAGGACGGTTGGCTGCCCAATCAGCAGTTTATCGATTACGCAGCACCATTGATTGAGGGCGAACCGACCGTGCCGACCGAGGGGGGGCTGCCGAAATTTGCTCAGCTCAACAAGGTTGTCGTCGACAAAAAACTCCCACCGCGTGCTTGATCCATCTCGCGCCTAGTGCGCGTTGCCGCAGGTGTAATCCCCCTCCTCCCAGCCATCGCGGCTGTGGTAGGCCCACCAGTCATGCTCCTTGGGTGAACCGTTCATCCTGGCGGCGTGCCCGTCAACATAGGTCAACACGATTCCTTGCTTGTGCGGCATCTGTTTGTAGTCCCAGTACGGCATCTCCCAAGTCAGTACGGACAATGTCGGATTTACGCAATCCCCGGACTTGCGACCACTCACCGGCCGCCGCACCTCGTAACTGCTCCGGCTTTTATTGAGGTAAATGTGATTCCAGACATAGGTGACGTTGTCGTTGTTGCGAAACCGGTTGGACATGTTTTTGTCGCTCGTCTTCATCGCGATAGGACAGGCAAAAACCGAGTTAGGCGTTTTTGATTTGTTGCGGTTTTTCGGGTCGGGTGCGCCGGGGTTTTTCCCGATGTACGGCTCCAACAGTTGAGGCATCCAGACTTGGTCGCTTCGCAGGGCGTGATCCCCTCCCCATGCCTTGCCCCAGTTTCGGCAAAGCGGGATCCGGTCATCGTAGTCCGGGATGTACATTGTCACAGCCAGTCCCATCTGTTTGCAGTTGTTCAGGCAGGCCGACTGCCCGGCCTTGGCCTTCGCCTTGGCCAACGCAGGCAGGAGCAAACCGGCCAGAATGGCAATGATTGCGATCACCACCAGCAGCTCAATCAACGTAAAGCCCTTGGCCAAGCGCTTGGCCAAGCCGGTTTCCGTGCAGGTCGGATTAGTTTTCATCATCGGTTGAAAGGAGGAAACTAGGGACGGGTTTCCCCTTGGTCAAGGTGGGATCGACCGCTATTCTCCCGCCCATGTCTGCAGATTCCGGATCGGGTCAATCGCCCTCCAACGCGAAGTACCTTTTGCTCCTCGTGGTGGTGGTGCTGGCCCCGGTGATCTTCACCTGGCTCATCTCCCCCTCGGGCAAAAGCGATGCTGATTTCGACCGGTTGCTCAACGCTGGCAAGACTTATTACGATTCGGGTGAAGCGCAGAAGGCCATCGACGCCTTCTCTCAAGCACTGAAACACAAGCCCACCGAGACCGACCTGTTGCTCAATCTGGCCAACGCACATCGTATGGCCAACCAACCTGCAGAGGTCATCAAATACGCCAGCGAGGCACTGGCCATCGACAACAACATTGGGGCCGGACACTTCCTCATTGGCTGCGCACACCTGCGGCTCAACCAGACAACCAACGCGATTCAGGCGCTGCAACAGGCGTACGACATCGACAACACCATTGGTGCTGTCGGGTATCTACTCGGCAAATCCAAACTTGCGATGGGCAACGTTGAGGATGCCGTGCTGTATCTGGAGGAGGTCGCCACCTACGAGGAGAACCATCTCGGTGCGGCGTACACTTGGAGTCAGGCACTCATGCAGGCCAACCGACCCGATGAAGCCAAGGCGGCGCTGGAGTTACACCAGCAACGCATCGCCGACAAACAAATGCCGGAAGATCAGGCCGCCTGGGAAACCTGCGTCTACACCGAGGTCAAAATCCCATTCAAGCTCGACCAGCCACTGGCGGCGGGAATCGCGGTGAAATTCGTCGATGACACGGTGAAGGCATTCGGAGGCAACGCAGCTCATTACGCCGGGCCGTTTGGCGTGATCGATTTCAATCAAAACGGCATCAACAGCCTATTCGTCCGAACGAGTACGAACACCTTCCGCACACTGGCCAACACGAACGGAGTGTTCGCTGCGTTCGGCATGGAGTTTCCGGCTTTGACCAACGCCAACTACGCCAAATGCCTCGTTGGCGACCTGAATAACGACCGTTTCAACGACGTGCTGATGATCGGAGACCAAGGCTCACACGCCTACCGGTTTGCCACCAACGGCCTCGCGCGGGACATGTCACGCTTCTCGCGGCTCTCCTCCCTCAAGGCGGTTGACGCGTTGATCGCAGACATCGATTTCACCGGCAAACTCGACCTGCTCGCCATTCAACCGGAGGACGCCGGGCTAAAAGTATTCCGCAACCTCGGTAGTCTTTATTTCAAGGATATCAGCAAAACTTCCGGCATACCGACTCAGATCACCGGCGCTCTCAAACTGGTGGCGGATGACTGGAACAACGACGACATGCTCGACGTCATCATCCCCCGGAAAAGCGAGCCGCCGATGTATTTGCAAAAACAACGGGGCGCCGTCCATTCGCCGACCAACACGCTTCCGGCAAAGACTGCCGTTATGGCCGTGGCCACCGGCGACCTGAACAACGATCTCCGCATCGACCTCGTCACCTTGGCCAACGGGAAGGTCACGATCCAATTCAACGGGCTGGAGGAAAACCAAACCTTGAACTTGGCCAAGCCGGGGGCGGCTGATCTGTTGCTCGTCGATTATGACAACGATGGATGGCTGGACATCTTTGCGCTTGGCCAAGGTCTGCAGGCATTCCGCAACAAGGGCACTGCTGGCTTCGAGGATACCACCGCCGCGCTTGGCCTCGACAGTGTGACCGGCGCAATCAGCCAGTTGGCGGCGGCGGACATCGACCGCGACGGCGACTCCGACCTGATTCTTGCAGACGACTCCGGTCTCAAGTATTTGCGAAACGACGGCGGCAACCAAAACCTGCAGCTCAAGATCAGGCTTTACGGCAACCGCTCCAACGCGAGCGGACTGGGCATTCAAGTTGAGGGCGTCACGGGCGGACTGCGCTTCAAACGCACAGCCCAGGTGTTGCCGGTGGAAATCGGTGTCGGCACCAACGCCCTGCTCAACTCGCTGACCGCGCGCTGGTTCGACCTCTCCCTCAACAACGTCGACGTCGAGGTCAAACGCGACGAAACTGTGACCCTCACCGAGTTGATCCTACCCACCGGCTCCTGCCCCTACCTGTACTGCTGGGATGGCGAACGGTTCCGGTTTGTTACCGACCTGCTCGGCGCGGCGCCGCTTGGACTGCCAGTGGCAGAGGGTGTGTACATCGATGCCGACCCGGACGAGATCGTATGGATCGGCGACGAAACCAACTTCAAACCGATCGATGGCAACTACCGCCTTCAGATCACCGAGGAATTGCGCGAGATCTTGTACCTCGACGAGGCCAAGCTGATAGCGGTGGATATACCGGCCGACACCGAGGTGCATCCCAACACCCGGCTATTGCCGCGTGGCCCTTACCCGCCGGCCGGGTTGATCGCCTTGAGCAAGCGCAGCCCGCTCAAGCAAGCCAAGCGCAGTGACGGGCTGGATGTCACCGCCGCACTTCAGGAGAACGACGACGATTGGCTCTCGCCGGTCGAGCTTCGCGAACCACAATTGCGCGGCTTGGCCAAGCCGTACTCGGTTGAACTTGATTTCGGAAAACTGGACACGACCGCACCACTGGCCCTCGCCATGACCGGCTGGCTTCATTTTGGCGGGGGCATGGCCAACATCTCCGCATCTCATCGGCCGGAGCTGCCCTTCCCCTTCCCGGTTTTGGAAGCCGAAACCGACGGCGGCTGGCAAAAAGTGGACGTTTCCGTGGGCGCGCCAGTTGGCAAAACCAAGACGATCGTCGTCGATCTCGAGGGTAAACTCCCCGCCAACACAACCAGGCTCCGGCTCTCGACAGGCTTTGAAATTCATTGGAACAGAATCGCACTTCTCGAGAAATCCACCCTGCCGAAAACCACCGAGCAACACGCAGCGACCACCGATCTGCACTGGCACGGCTACGGAGCATTCGAAAACCTGCCAAGCCACTTGCCGCTCACGCCCATCCACGCCGAAACTACAGACACACCGAACTGGCGGATCACTCCCTCCGGTTGGGTAACCCGGTACGGCGCCGTTGATGAACTCATCGCAGCCAAGGATAATCAACTGGCCATCATCGCGGCGGGAGACGAGCTGACGTTGGATTTCGACGCTTCGGCATTGCCGACACCACCGGCCGGCACTGTACGCCATTTTTTCCTGTTCACCAGCGGTTGGGATAAAGACGCTGACTTCCACGTTGCCCAAGGCTGGACTGTCGAACCGCTGCCATGGCACGGCATGAACCACCAGATTTACGGTCGTGAACCTCGACCAAAACTCGATGACGCGTGGATCAAAAAGTACAACACACGCTGGATCGGGCCGCGCACATTCCGAAAACTCAAAACTCTGACCCAATCAAAAAACAAGTGACCCTTACGAAGTTCAACATACTCGCCCTTAGCCTGTTTCTCGCCGTCACGGCCAGTGCAAATTCACTGGACAACATCGCCAACATTTCCTTCACAGAGGGGAACAAGCTGAAGCATCTTGAATTCAGCATCACCGACCAGGGCATCATGACCCACGGTAACGGCGGACGAAAAGTCGAGACGCAAAAGGATCGGTTCGGCGAACAACCGCAGCTCCCCGACGGACGAATTTTGTTCAAGCCCACCAGCGACGGGGCCGCGCATAGTTGGGATTACAACGCCTCGCGCCCCGGCAAGTACTGGATGGAACTGGTTTACAGTCTGGCCAAGGGCGAGAGTACGGCGTCGCCAAATGTCAGCTCGTACCGCATCCCCACCAAGCTCAAGGCCACCGGCGCAACCAACCGTTTCCACAATGTGAACTTGGGTAAAATATACTTCACCACAGCTGGCAAACAGAAGATCGAACTCAAGTTCAAGGGAGATACGCCGAATGTCCGTGCAGTCATCCTCCGGCCTGCACCGGAAGGCGAAGCGATTGGCCAAGCGCTTGACCGCTCCATCCTGCTTCACTCACGCGACGCAACCATTCACGGTGTGAAGGTCCAGTACGAAAACAAACCACACAAAAACACAGTCGGCTTCTGGGTGAACACCAGCGACCAGGTGTACTGGGATTTTTCAGTTGAGAGCGGAGGTCGGTTCGATATCGAGATTCATCAGGGCTGCGGCCGGGGCCACGGCGGAAGTCAGGTGGCACTCGTCGTCGCAGGCCAAACGAACGAATTCATCGTCGAGGACACCGGTCATTTTCAAAACTTCGTTCCACGCAAAATCGGCACCGTACGCTTGGCCAAGGGCGAGCACCGTTTTTGGATCAAGCCGATCAAAAAAGCGCGCGGTGCCGTAATGGACGTCCGACGCATCCGACTCATCCCCGTGAATTAAAAAAATGAACGAGACGAACAGCATCACCTCCACCAATGCCGTCGATAACGTATTCGACCATATCAAGGACTCCGGCATCGTAAGTGGGCTGTTAGATTACTTCACAACACTCGACTCGGTTCATTACATCACGTTTTTCATAAACCTACTGATCTTCATATTTGGCAGGCAGATCATTAACAACCTTAGTGTCCAGACCGTCGGGGCAAATCAGTCGCGTCTACGGCTGCTACGCCTGATTAACACAATCCTCTTTCTGACCTACCTCGTCGCGGTCGCCTTTCAACTGCAACTGGCTTCCAACTTCAGTCACACCGGCTTACTCATGTTGCTGTCCTATCTGGGGTCACAATTCGCCCACTCGCTGATTCTTAAGAAATACGGGCGACAGCGGGAAGTTGAGGGCACATCGTTGTTCATCGAGTCTCACACTTCGCACAGTCTGCATCTGCTCGCCCTGCTACTGCTCGGCGTGGTCGCAGGGCTGATTTTCCTAAATATCTGGAACCTCGAGAACTGGCTGCAGACCACCAGTTTCCTCGGCGCGATTGCCGTACTCGTCTTCACAACAAAGGATTATTGGCTGAAGGATTTCATCAGCGGAATTATGGTCATCAGCAACGGCAACATCGAGCGAGGAGACGTCGTTCGCATACCCAGCGAAAACATCCTCGCGATCGTTCTCGAGACTCGCGGCATGCTGACCATCCTCCGCGACCTAATCCGCCACCACAACATCACCATCCCCAACTCGCTCCTGCTCAACGTACAGGTCGAGATTCTCGATACCGAGTCTCGCAAAGGCGTCTACGACTATGTGGAGTTCAATATCGGTTACGAGACGCCGTCCGAAACAGCGCAGGGCTATTTGGCTGAAGTGTGGAAAAAGGCCTGCAAGATCACCAGTACGATTAACTCCGACCGAGAAGGCACCATCAAGCTGGTCAACAACGGTGATCACGCAGTCACGTGGCGGCTGATTTACAATCTCAAGGCCGTGCACGGCATTAGCGAAGCCCGCAACTCAATCAACCTCGCCGCGTTCGAACTGCAGCAAGAACACAACGTCCAACTGGCCACCCCCCTCACCCACACATTTCCGGCCGGATCCCACGACTCGCTACCCACATCGTAACCTTCATGCCTGGTCAAAATATCGATTCACTTTGTGAAATCGTTCTCAGCAACGAATTGGGCTCACACGGAGCGTTAGTTTCGGAGAGATGATTTGCTCTTACGTTTAGTTCAGCCCAAAGAAAGACATGTGAAGTTGCTGGAGTTCTTCAAGCAACACATGGGCGGAGAGTGACAAAAACCAATCGTCAGTAGACGCCGAGTGTTTTCAGAACACCGGCTACTTTTGGCACCTCGTGTGTCCGGAGAAGGTCTGTTTTTCCCAGCGCGGCAAGCACGGAGAAAAACGGCTCAGCGCTTCGGACTTCATCCCCGAAACATTCGAAGGCATGCGGCAGTGCGTTGCAGACCGGCCAGCCTAGTTTTCGCAGTCGGAAGGCGTTCAGGAAGGTTTTCATCTGGTGCCGAATACGCACCGAGCTGTCCTGCAAATTGTCGTAGTAAAAACCGAGGCCCGGATCGATAAATCCTTTGGTCAGTCTGCACCTCGCCGCCAATTCAATCTCCCGCTCAAAGTATTCGCTCATGCGTGGAACAGGATCGTGATCGATCGGAATCTCCGTCACCTCTCGCACATTTTCCCCGGCGACGTAACAAACAATTACAGCGGCATCGTGTTCTGCGGCCAAGCGGTACATGGCCTCGCTCTTCGCTGTCCCGGTGAGGTTCAGCACTTTCGCTCCGGCCGCGAGACAAGCCTTGGCCACCTCGAGATCGTAAGTCTCGACTGAGACCACAATCCCCTCGCCTGCCAATTGCCGGACGACCGGCATCAGTCGTTGTTGTTGCCCATCAGCATCCACACGTTCCGCTTGGCCAAGCGTGGATTCGGCCCCGATGTCCACCACCGTTGCACCCTGTTCCACAAGCACCCGTCCGCGTTGGACAGCGGCATCCACCGTCAAGCAGACACTCTCGCGATACCACGAGTCCGGAGAGAGGTTCACCACTCCCATGAGAGCCGGCTGGCCGGCGGCGATGGTCAATTGATCAGTGAGATGAACCGGAGCCACGTCGGCGTCAAACGCCTCCCCATGCTCCGCCACGATCGCGGCCAAGTCTTTCAGGCCAAGCATGGTCAGGGTGTAGTCGGTTGCGGAGGCTTGGGCGCAACCGGCGCGTTGGTTTTGCCATTGAGCAGATCGAGCTTGGTCTGCCACAACAGCATCGTCGGCAATTCCTCGGCGAGCCGTGTGTAGAGCTTGCGTTCCTGCTCCACTTGGCCAAGCCGCTTGGCCAAGCGCCCGGCCATTAAGCCTGCTTCCTTCACCCAGTACGGATCCATTTTCTCGTTGGCCGAGCGCAGGTTTCCACCAAACACAATCTCAAGGCAGTGGTCTAGGGATTGTCTGAGGATGCGTTCCGACTCATCCGTCTCTCCTGCGGAATTGGCCTGCTCGACAAGCACCCGGGCGAGGCCAAGCTTGGCCTGACTGCGCGTGGTCACGTCGGCCCCGGGCAATTCTGTGACGGTCTGGTACGCTGCCAATGCCTTCCCCAGTTCGCCCAATTGCAGGTGACAATCCCCCAGACGCCCCCACGCAGCGGAGTTGAGTGGGCTGTTGGTCATCTCATTGGCAACACGCTGGTAATGGTTGATCGCCTCAACGAGATTAGTCGGCGTGCGGGCAGACTGTTCCGCAACTACGTCACCAAGGTAAAACTCAGCACGAGCCACCTCCTCCAGCGGCGCATTGGTCGCATTGACCACGGCAGCCAAGAGCGTCTCGGCGACCGCATGGTTTTGTCGAAAAAACGCAGATCGGCCTGCGCTCAACCGCGCCTCCCAAACCAGGCCACCGGCAAGCCCGAGCAGGTTTGTGTTTTCAAAAAGACGGCGATAGCCCAGCTCAGCGTCGGCGAACTTACCCGACTGAAAATGAAAATCAGCAATCCACTTCTGCGCGAGGGGCGCCAGACGATTGGTCGGAAAACGCTCGACGTAATTCGTGAATAACTGAAACGCCTGAGCGGAATTACCGGCCTGATGATTCAGCCAGGCACGATCAAACTCTGCCTGTGACAAGGCCTTATGGGCGGGGTAATTGGTCACCCACCGATCGTACTCGAGAATGGAGGACACCCAACTGCCGTCCATGACATGCGTCCTCGCAATGGCCAAACTCGTCTCCGCCAGCAACGCCGATTGCGGAAAGGCCTTGGCAAAGGAAGCAAGCACCTCCCTCGCTTCCGACGGTTTGCCCTGACGGTTGAGGCTTTGCCCGTAAAGCAGCATGCTGCGATCGCTGTAAAAACTGTTTGGAAACCACTCGAGCAGATTGCTAACCGCCTGACCGGCACTTGGCAGATCGAGCCGAACCACTCCTGAGCGAACGATCTGGTACAGCGCCCGGTCCACCAACCGGTCGTCACGGCCGACTGTGTTGGTGGCGATATTAATGGCCGCCCAGTAGTTACTGATGGCGGAGGCGTGTTCGTCTCGTTGAAACAGGCAGTCGGCCACTTTGAATTGCGCGACCGCCTGCTCACGCGATCGTGGCAACTCGTGCACGGCATTCGTGAACGCGTCGCCTGCCGCCTTGATTTGAAACGCGCGCCCTGAGAGTGCGCCCCACTCCCACAACGCCCAACCGCGGCCAGCCCACGATTTGCCCAATAGCCCCTTGTCCGACCCGGACTGGAGTACCGCATCAAAATGCCCGATCGCCTCGCTCAGCAGGTTCGTTGACTTCGGCCGTCCGGCTTCCGGCAGCGTATAAAACTGCCGCATGCGAAGTTCGCCAAGCGTCATGTGCGACAGGCCAGTCGCCGGGTCGTTGGGGTGCTGGATGAAAAACCGCTCGAGCCGCTGCACCGCATTGCTCAGCCTATTTCCCTCCACGTACACATCGGCGATTTTTAGCAGGGCCGATCGGCGCCAGTCCACCGGCGCGTTGGTCGTCAGGTTCTTTTCGTAAACTAGGATGGCGTCATCCGGCTTCTTCATTTGCCGAAGTACGTCGCCGTGAAAGTCAGCCGAGCGCGCGGAGAAAACCGGATCTGTGATCCCCTTGGCCAACTGCACAAGGTTCGTCGCCCCGCTCAGGGCGCGATCGAGACTTTTTTCGGCCAGATACACCGAGGCAAGCAGGTGGTATTTTTGCCAGAATCGCTCCGGAGACAGCCCCTGATCCGAAAGGTTCTCAAGCAGCAACCGGGCCGCGCCCAGTTCCTTCAACTCAAAGTACGCGTTCGCCAAAAGCAGGCGCCCGTCGATCACCAGTTCCGCAGTGGGCGTGGCATTGGCCGATTTCTGAAACGGCCCATCCGCCGGCTCAAGAGTGGCAATCAACTGCTTCAACTCATCGAGCTGATAGTAGGCTTGCGCTTGGCCAAGCGCCGCCTCGAGACCCCGGACTGATTCCGGGTAGTTTTCGATCAACAGCCCGTACGCCTCAGCCGCCTTATCAAATTGGCCAAGCGCAAACTGGGCCTCCCCGATCCAAAAAAGGTACCGATCCGACCACGTCCCCGCAGCCGACAGCCCGGCCTGTAACTCGTTGACCACCCCCTCGAACTGGCCCAGTTGAAACCGCGCCTGGTTTTCCAGCAGCACCGCCTCCGGCTTGAGTGCCGAATCGGGGTACTGCAGCGCGAACGCCTCCAGTCGCTCGATGGCGGATGGAAAGTTTTCGTTGCGGAAAAAGCGCTTGGCCACATCAAACGCCAACCGCGCCCGTGCCTCTACCTGCGAGGCGGCCGGCGGTTCCGCTTGGCCAAGCGCAACGGGCACAGCCGAAAATGCGAGCAGGCTCAACGCGATCAGCAATGTTTTTTTCCGTGAAATCATTTCCCTTCAAGCAGGTGCTCCATTCCGAGGGCACTGGCAAGGAATCGGCCCGTGTGACTCCCCGGCGCGGCGGCAATCCGCTCCGGCGGCCCCTCGGCAACGATCCGGCCGCCATCGTTGCCTCCTTCCGGCCCCA
>CAJXAU010000011.1 GCA_913050205.1 uncultured Verrucomicrobiota bacterium | reverse complement strand
GATTTTTGACCGCCTCGAGATCGAGTTGATCGAAAGCGGCATCGAACTGACCTGCGATCAATCCGGCATCCCCACCGACTCCAGCAACCTCGTGTGGCGAGCTGCCGAGCGATTTCTGACCAAGGCGGGAAGCGAAACCGGCGTTCGCATTCATCTCGAAAAAAATATCCCGGCCGAGGGAGGTCTTGGAGGCGGCAGCGGCAACGCTGCCGGCACGCTGCTCGCGCTGAACACGCTCCTTGGCCAAGCGCTTGGCCAAGCGGAGCTTCATGAATTGGCAGCCGAACTTGGAAGCGACGTCCCGTTTTTTTTGCAGGCACAACCAGCCATCGCCAAGGGCAGGGGTGAAATCATCGAACCGGTTGGGGAGCTGGCCTCGCTGGATGGGAAGGCGCTGCTGCTTGTGCGACCCGGTTTTGGTATTTCAACACCGTGGGCCTACAAGAGCTTGGCCGCTTGGCCCGAGGCTCGGAACCGACCGCTTGGCCAAGCGGAGGAACTGGCCAAGCGCTTGGCCAAGGGCGATCTGGGTGCTGCAGCCGATCTGTTTTTCAACTCGCTCGAGCCACCGGCATTCGGGAAGTTTCCCCTGCTTAAACTGATGAAGGATTTCGCTCACGCAAATGGCGCTGAGGCGGCGTTGATGTGTGGAAGCGGCTCAACGGTATTTGCAATCTGCCCCAACGCCGACGCGGCGGGGGCGCTTGGCCAAGCGATCGAACGCCAATTTGGCCGGCTCTCGCTGAATCAAGTGGTCGAGTTACCGGGTCGGTTTACCGGTTAAATGCCGCCCGGTAAGCGGCTGGGTCGAACTTTGGATTTTTCTCACTCGGAATCGGCGCATTCGTGGCCCGGCGCCATGCTTTCAGCATCGAGTGCATCCTCTTTGTTCGCTTGGCCTCGCGCTTGGCCAAGTTTTGTTCTTCGCCAAGATCGTCCGCGAGGTTGTACAACTCCAGCGTGCCGTCCTCAAAATACTCGATCAGTTTCCAGTCACCCATCCGAATGGCCCCGCAAGGCGTGGTGCGAAACGGGCCATGCCGCTTGGTGTAGCCCTGGAGATACGCGGGAAAGTGCCAGTAGATCGCTGGCCGAAACAAATCCGCCTCGGCATCACCAAAAAGCGGAATCAAGCTGGTGCCGTCGAGCTTCACTCTGGCCGGAAGTTTGGTTTGAGTGGCCTCAAGCAACGTCGGATAGAGGTCGATACCGATGACCGGCTCGTCACATGTGATGCCCGGTTTTACCACGCCGGGCCAACGAACCGCCATCGGCACCCGAATGCCTCCCTCGTACAGCATGCCCTTTGAACCTCGCAGTGGAGCGTTGGAGGTCACGGCTCCATGGCCGCCGTTGTCGGCATAAAAAATCACGATGGTGTTTTCGGCAAGCTTGAGTCGATCAAGCGTGTCGAGCACTGTGCCGACGCTGTCGTCCATACTCTCGATCATCGCGGCGTACTTTGCGTTGGTCTGTTTGTCAGTCGGTTTTTTTTGTTCGTACTTGGCGGTCAAATCCGGCTTCGCCTGAATCGGGGTGTGGACGGCGTAGTGGGTGAGGTAGAGGAAAAACGGACGCTCCTTGTTGGCCTCGATGAATTGGGCTGCCTCTGCGCCCAGCCGATCTGTGAGGTACTCACCTTTTTTTCGATTTACGAGGTTGGGATATTTGTACGGGCTATGGTAACCGCCCCCGCTTGGGCTTCCCCATTCGCGCCCGGCGATGTTGACGTCGAACCCCTGTGTCGAAGGATCGTCGCCGAGATGCCATTTGCCCATCGTCGCTGTTGTGTAGCCCCCGGTCTTGAGTGCCTCGGCGAGGGTGACGAATTCGTCCGCGAGCACCGTCGTGTTTTTAGTCGGGATAATCTTACGCAGGGCTGCCTTACCTCGGTCTGAATTGGCCACGGTGTAGACACCGTGCCGGGGCGAGTAGAGGCCGCTCATCAGGCAGGCCCGGCTGGGGGCACAGTTTGGAGCGTTCGAGTAGGCACTCCGAAAGTTCATGCCCTCTCGGGCGATGCGGTCTGTATTTGGAGTCTCGTAAAATTTGGAGCCGTTGAAGCCTACGTCGCGCCACCCGTAGTCATCGATGTAAATGAGGACGACGTTCGGCTTGGCCAAGCCGGTGGAGACAAACCAAAAGAGACCCAGCGCCATTGAAAAAATCAGTTTTTTCCCGTGCATACTCGACTCAAGCTATCGATAAAACTTCGCTTGGCCAAGCGCACTTTGTGTCTTGTCAAAATTGGCCCTCATTGATAATTACGCCTCGAAGCCATTTATCTTATGAAAACTTTCCCCGTCTCCTTCCGGCGCTTGGCAAAGGTCTGTTACCTCGGCCTTGGGCTGACATTGGCAACGGTCACTCAAGCTGACCCGGCCAAGATCACCACTCAGCCAAGCGATGTTTCCGCCCCGGCAGAAAGCTCGGCAAGCCTCAAGGCGGAAGCCTCCGGCGAACCGAACACCTACCGTTGGTTCCGCTCGAACGGCGGCGGCGGGGCGCTGCGTTTTCCGGGGGAATTGCAGTACGTGTCCGTGCCGATTGACGTACCTGAGACAGAGTACACGGTCGAATTTTGGTTTCGCACGGAGGACCCGAATGCCGGCCTCTTTTCCGTTGTGGATCAAAATCTGGGTGCCGGAGGTCATGACCGGCACATCCATTTGATCGACGGGAATGTTCGCATCCGGACATGGAGCGGCCCGGGGGTGGAGGTGTCCGAGGGGTTGAATCTTGCCGATGGCAAGTGGCACCACATCGCCCATGTCATCAGCATGGATCTCGGCGGCCAATTCGTCTACGCAGACGGCGAACTTGTGATTGAAGGCGTGAAGGATACGTCGAACTTCGACTGGCAAAAACACGTCAACATTGGTTTCTCAAACGATGCCGCATCGCAGTATCTCAAGGGTGAGATCGACGAGTTGCGCATCTGGGAGGCGGCGCTTGAGCAGGAGGAAATTCAGGAGCGCATGAATCAACCACTGAACGGGGACGAAGATTGGCTGCTTGCCTACTTCAGCTTCGACCAGGTCGAGGGAGACACCCTTGAAGATGTCACGGATAACGCACTCGACGGGACGTTACTGAACTTCGACGAGAGCGGCTGGGCTGCCTCATCGGCACGATTGGGTGTGGAATCCGCCGTGACAAACGGGGGCGGCATCTCAGGAGCCGACACGACGGAGTTGAAGTTCGAGCGCTTGGCCAAGGGCGACGCGGACATCTACTTTTTGACGGTAAGTAATCCGGACGGCGACACTGAGAGCGACAAGGCCAAGCTGACCGTCACGAACGAAGTCACGCCGCCAACGGTGGTCGGAGCCTCGGCTGATGCGACTTTCCGCAATGTACTGGTGACATTTTCCGAGCCGATGAACATGGACGCCACGGCAAAGGACAGCAATTTCTCCATCGACGGACTAGAGATTGAGGAAGTCACGGAGGCCGGCAATTCCTCGGTGCGCCTGATCACGGAGGAAATGGGGGCAGGTAAAACGTTCACTCTCTCGATCAAAGGCGGCAAGGATCTTGCGGGTAACTCGATCGACGGCCAAGTGGAGGTGACGTTTGGCAGCTATGTGTTCAGCCGCGGCTTCCTGACGTATGAGTTCTTTGGCGGCATCCCCGGGGTCACGGTTGAGGAGCTGCTTGACTCAGAAAAGTTAGACGCCAATCTGCCGGACACGGTCCCCGGTTTTGAGAGCAGGGCGGTGTATCTCCCCGCTTTTTCGACGTTTTCAAAATTTGGAAATATCGCAGACAATTACGGGGCGAAGATCAGCGGCTACGTCATCCCGCCGACGGATGGGTTTTACGAGTTTCACATCCGCAGCGACGACGCATCGCAACTTTACGTCAGCAGCGACGAGTCACCGGAAAACACGGAGTTGGTCGCCGAGGAGCTGAACTGCTGCGGCGGCTTCATGGAATCAGGCGAACCGGAGACCGGCGGCCCGGCCGACGAATTGGTTGCCGGAACCCGGTACTACGTGGAGGCGCTGTACAAGGAAGGCGGTGGTGGCGACTGGTTTGAGGCCGCCTGGCGGCATGATGAGGATGCCGAAAACATCCCTGCTGGTGCGCTCAAACCGATCTCCGGCGGCATGATCGGGACCTTTGCTCCGCCACAAGATTTGAACTTTCAAGAGGCGGTTGAGGGCGCTGAAGCCCCACTCGAGGGAAGCATAGCCGTAACTGAAAACGCGGCGAATATCCTCGAGGTGGCCGTGCAGTCAAACCTTCTGGACAGTGTCTGGTTTTGGGAACGATCGACGGACAACGGGCCTTGGCTGCCGGTGCCATCCGACGGCACCCCCGCCCTGAGCATCCCGCCGCTGAGCCTCGGAAACGACTACTCGTATCGCCTGATTTTGGCTGTAGCTGGTGGCGAGTTGGTGGTCGCATCGTACGATGTCGAAATTAAGAAAGACGAAACGGCGCCGCAAATCGTCTCAACCGGGGCGTTATTGACAGAGGAAGAATCAGTTGAGATCGGCATTCAGTTTAGTGAATTGCTGGACGTTGAAAGCGCTGAGGATGCCGGTAACTACTCACTGCAGGGGGCTGATGTGCTGTCGGCTGTTCTCGCTGACAAAGGTGATCGCGTCCTGCTCGAGGTCGAAGGGCTCGACGCGGGCGAGTTTGTGTTGTCGGTCAGCAACGTGAAGGATCTGGCTGGGAACAAGTTGGCTGACGTCAAAACCGAAGGCGAGTTTACCGGGCTGCAGGTTTTGAACATCGGCGACCTCGCCCCGGATGGGTTTGCCCATCATTTCGGCGAAGAGATTGAGGTGATCGCTGGCGGGTTTGACATTTGGGCCAACGCCGATGACTTCACATATTTGTTTGAGGAAAAAACCGGCGACTTCGACATGGCGGTCCAGGTGACGGAGATCGAAAACGCCGGTGGATCATGGGCTCGAAACGGCCTGATGGTGCGCGAGTCGCTGGAGGATTACAGCAAGATGCTCGGCGCGTTTGTCACGCCGCCAAGCGGTCTTTCGAATCAGGGCTATTTTGCGCTCGAACGTCGCGAGGATTCCGCCGGCTGTTTTTGGTGGAACAACAACGGCACGCCCGGCAGCCCGGTCAAGCACGGGGTGATCAATTACGACACTGACGCTGTGCCCGGCCTGCCGGATCTGTGGCTGCGCATGAAGCGTACTGGAAACCGGTTCACCGCTTTCCGCAGTGCCAACGGGCAGGACTGGATTGAGATGGGTGTGAACAATCTGGTTTTTTCCGACACGATTTATTTTGGCATCTGTCAGGCCAGACACGCCGGCGCCACGTCTTTTGTTCGCTACAAGAATTACGGACCATTCATTTACAAGGGCACCGTGATCACCATTACGGAGCCGCCCCAGAGCAACACTGCAACGCTTGGTTGGGATCACACGTTTCGTGTCGGCTACACCGCTACGGCCTCGGGCAAACCGATCGCTGACTCGGAGCTGACTTTTCAATGGAATCGAGATGGCAAACCGATCGAAGGCGCGAACAAGGCAACCTACACCACGCCCGGAGTATTGGGCGACGGGGATAACGGAGCCAAATACTCCGTCACCATCAGCATGGGCGATGTCACTGTGACCTCCGATGAAGCCGTCCTGTCGGTCGTGAAGGACACGACTCCGCCGACCGTGGCAGATATCCACGCGACCCGGCCTACACCGGTTTCCGGCGGCGGTGCCGCGTTGGACTTCAAAGGCACCGGCCAGTACGTCTCGATTCCGATCAACATTCCTGAGGTCAATTACACGGTGGAATTCTGGTTTCGTACCGAGGACCCCGAGGCCGGCCTTTACGCTGTAGTGGATCAAAACCTCGGTGCTGGTGGTCACGATCGACACCTGTTTCTCACCGGCGGAAACCTCAAGGTGCGTACTTGGAACACGGAGATCATCCAGACCGAGGGACTCAATCTCGCTGACGGCCAATGGCATCACGTTGCCCATACGCTTGGCCGCAAGGCCAAGGGCCAACAGTTGTTCGTCGATGGCAAATTGGCCGCACAAGGCTCGAAGACATCCTCCAACTTCAACTGGCAAAAACACATCAACGTTGGCTTCTCCAACGACGCCGGCTCGCAGCACTTGGTTGGTGAGATCGATGAACTACGGATCTGGCGCGTGGTGCGCTCCGAGGAGGAGATCAACGCAACGATGAACAAGCCCCTTACAGGCGATGAGTCGCGGTTGCTGGCGTACTACACATTCGACGAAATCAATGGCAACGTGTTGCCGGATACGCTTGGCAAACATGACGGGGCATTGGTCGGCATGAACGACCGGAGCTGGGTCCTCTCCAGCGCTCCGTTTGGCCAAGCGCCACTGGAAGGCATCCAGTTACCTGTTACCATCGATATCCATTTTGATGATCTCATCCGCAACCCAAGCCTTGGCAGCGGAGGGTCACTTATTTTCGATGGCGTGGGCGCACACGTCGCCCTGCCGGATGACATTCCGCAAATCTTCAGCGACGGCGAGGCGGTCACCGTGGAGTACTGGTTCAAGGGCGAATCACTGCAGTCCGCAGTGCGCTGGCAGGACGGCCAATACTTCGTCGCCGGCTGGCACGGCCAACACATCATTTCCACCGACGGCGGCACCGCCAACGGCATTGCGGTCGGCCAAGCGACAGACGGTGAGTGGCATCACGTCGCCATGACTTGGGAGGTCGACATGGTCGATGGCTTCAAGAGCTACCTTGACGGCGAACTGGTGGCCAAGCGCGATTCCGGGGCGAACTATCTGCCGCTGATCAATACGCACTGCTACCTTGGCGCATTCATGGGCATCGCTGAATTCACCAAGGGCCAACTCGACGAAGTGCGCATCTGGGAATCCGCCCGCACCGAGGAGGAACTGCAGGAATGGATGAACAAGCCGCTCGAGGGAGATGAGGACAGCTTGATCGCCTACTACCAATTCGATGAGTTGGACGGCGACACGCTGCCGGATCGTTCCGGGAACGACCTCGACGGCACGCTCGTCAACATGACCGACGCGAACTGGGCCGCCGGAGCCAACGCAGCGTTCACACGCGTTGGGCCAAAAGGCCAAGCCGAACCGGGCACGGTGACGGTGGAGGGTGGCACGATCGAATCCGTCGAATATCTCGCGGATGGGAATTCACTGAGAGCCATCGTTTATGGCGAACTTGGCAGAGAAGTTAAGGTTGAGGTGAGTGGTATTCGTGACGCCGGCAACAACGAGATGGAGGGTATGCACTTCACCGTACCGGTCAAACAGGACGGCCCTGCTGAGGCTCCGCTGGTAACGATCGAAGCGGAAAATGGAGTCCTGATAATCAACGCCACCGTTGGCACGTTACAGGCCGCCCCAAGTGTGAACGGCCCGTGGGAGAATGTTGAGGCTCCGCTGCAGTTGAATCTGAACGACCTCGGGGCAGCCGAGTTTTATCGCGCAGTAAACCCGTAACCGTCCAACTTAACGCCGGTCAGCCAGAGCCTCCTCGCTCATCGCGTGGACGTCTTTGTGAAGTGATTCGCCGTGGGAATCCATCGTGACCACAGCCGGGAACTCGTGAACCTCCAGCTCCCAAATGGCTTCGGGTGAGCCGAACTCCTCGAGCATGTACACATCGCGCACGCGAACTATGCACTCGGCCAGAACCTGTGCCGCCCCCCCGATGGCGTGCAGGTAAACGGCCCCGTGATCCTTACACGCGGCCAGAGTTTTGTCGGCCATGCCACCCTTGCCGATCACGCCGCGCAGGCCGAACTGTTTCATGATCCCGCCCTGATACGGCTCCTCACGGATGGACGTCGTGGGGCCGGCTGCTACCACTTTCCACTCCCCGTTTTCATCTTTCAGCACAACTGGGCCGCAGTGATAGATGATTCCACCCTCCAGATTAACTCCATCGGGCAACTCCCCTCCCTCGTGAAGATACTTGTGTACGGCATCGCGTCCGGTAAACACCACCCCGGAAATCAAAACCTGATCGCCAACCTTAAGCCCGCGAATGGCCTCCTCAGAAATGGGCGAAGTCAAATGATGGGTCATTGATAGAAATTCCTAATAAAGCCAATCGCTGATTGTTCCGTCCTGTGCCAGTGATGCGCCGTGTCGGCGGAAGGCCCAGCACATGTAGCTGATGCTGACAAAATAGGAGGCCGGCACACGGTTCGCCGCACCGATTTTCACACCGAGTAACGTGGTTTTTCCGCCGAACCCCATCGGGCCAATTCCCAGCTCGTTGGCCGTCTTCAAAATATCCTGCTCGAGTTCGTCCAGCTTGGGATCCGGATTGCGATCATCCAGTTTTCGAAGAAATTCCCGTTTGGAAAACTCGTAACCCGAGGCTCGGTCGCCACCGATGCACACGCCGAGGATGCCCGGGCCACAGCCTTTGCCCTGCGCCTGATGCACCGCCTCGAGAATCACCTTTCGGCAACCGTCGAGGTCGCGGTTAGCCTTGAGCGCCGTGTTTGGTAGTGAAAACTGAGCCCCCACATTTTCACATCCCCCACCTTTCAGCATCAAGCGTACGTTAATCTCATCGGTTGAGTGTTGATGAAAATGCATGTTCGGCGAACCCGGGCCAAGATTCGTGCCGTCATTTTTGCCAGTGATCGAGTCGACCGAGTTTTGGCGGAGATACCCAAGTTTAGTGGCTGCTAATACCGCCTCCCGGGCCTCCGCTTCGAACTCAACCTGATTCAAGCCTACTGGGCAGTCCACATAAAAAAGAATGCTGCCAGTATCTTGGCAGAGCGGCTGCGACTTCCGCCTGGCTAGTTCGATGTTTTTCTCGATGATCTCCAGTGCGGACTTGGCGATCGTTCCCTCCTTTTCCTGCTCCAGTCCGTGCAAAATCCCGCGCTGAACATCGTCGGGGATCTCCGCCGAAGTTCGCCTTATCAACTCTGTCAATGACTCCCTGAGTCCACGCATGCGGGGGCGAGCGTAGAAGTTGACCAACGGGGTGTCAACGGGAACGCCGATAGCCTTTCCGCTCCCGTGCGTTCAACTCCTTTAAGTTTACCTGCAATCCGCCAACGTTTTCATCGATCATACGGATGAAGTTTTCGCAGCTACAGGCTGAGCCTCCCAGACTGATTACGGTCTCCCGCTCGGCATAGTCGTTGGTCACCGCCATCACCTCCCCGTAAGGTTTCATTAGATGCGCCACACGCTCAATGACTTGGTCGGCCGTCTGTCCCTTTTTGGAAAACAACACCTCGATGCCTCCTTGGGCCGTTTCATCTTTCGGCGTGCCGGGAGGGGCGCCTCCACCATCAAAGATCACCGTCACCGGTGTGCCTGATGCATCCTGATACTGGGTCAGCACGGCCACAAGTGCGTCTCGTGCGTAAAACGAATGCCGCGGTTTGCCCGGCGCCAACTCCGGCCAATGGTGCAGCAGACTATAGCCATCCACTAGGATACGAACGATCCCCATGGGCGAAAGGCTACGGGCCCGGCTGCGCTTGGCCAAGCGCTTGGTTTGGTGGTAGCTTGGCCAAGCGGCGATGCCGATTTACGAATACGAACTGTGCGACGGCAAGGGCGACTGCAAACCATGCGGTGGCCCGGGCTTTACACTGCGCCGCCCTGTGTCGGCCAAGCCGCTGGATAAATGCCCCGCCTGCAAACGACCGGTGCAAAAGATCATTTCCAGTTTCAACACCCCCTCCATTCTCAAGCCGCTCTCCATTAGCGACGCAAAAAAGGCTGGCTTCACCGTCCTGAAGAAAACAAGCAAAGGCGAATACGAACGCCAGTAGATTTTAAACCTTTTTTAAATAAGAATGAACAATCCTTGATTGGGAGGCGTCTGAACCCCTGATGCCTGTAATGGGTGTCCACAGCGGCTTCTTCGTTGTGAAGAGATGGCTGTTACCTCAGTCAAAGGAGGTTGGTTTGGTTGTTTGGGTTGACGGGCGTCCTGAAAGGGGCGCCCGTACTTTTTTGATTATTAATGAGTTAGCTCCCGCTTGCCGCCCTCGTGAGCCGATCTCGAATGGCATCCCACCCTGCTCCGGTCGGAAGTGACTGAATCAGAATAAGTTCCGCCCCGGTTTGGTCACATTGGTTCAACGTGTCATAGAGGCTTCGGGCGTATCCGTCCGGAGATGCTGGAAGTTGGTGCCAGTTTTCCAAATCACAGTCAGCCGGTGGTGGCTCGGTGGAAATGACGTACGCTTTCGGGCCGGCTTGGCCGAGTGACTTTTTCCAATCCTCCCCCGCGAGAATGACTCGTGCTTTTGGCGAGTAGTGCAACGGCAATTGCCCGGGGCTTTTCAGAGTGCCACTCGATCGCGACCCTGATGCCGTTCGAACCTCGCCTAGTACATCGCGAATCTGCTCAGGGCTGACCATGCCCGGACGCAGGACTGTCGCGATCTCCCCGGTCAAGTCCACCACGGTGGATTCGATCCCGACGTCGCACGGCCCCCCGTCTAGGATCATAGGGATACGGTCGGCAAGTTGTTCGGCCACGTGCCCAGCCCGTGTTGGGGAGACTTGATTTGAAAGATTGGCGCTTGGCGCGGCCAGTGGAAAACCGCACCGGTTTAGCACTTCCAACATGACGGGATGCGCTGGACAACGAACGGCAACGGTTTCTCCGCCAGCCGTGACGATGTCCGGTACCGAGTCAGCTTTGGGTAGAACTATTGACAACGGGCCGGGCCAAAATACCTCGGCTAGACGATCCGCAGCGCTTGGCCAAGCGGCCACGCATCTTCGCGCCATCTCAGCGGATTCAACATGCACAATGAGCGGGTTGTTCGCCGGTCGGCCCTTGGCCTTGAAAACGCGGGCAACTGCCTCGGGAGAAAGCGCGTTGGAAGCCAACCCGTAGACGGTCTCAGTCGGGATGGCGACTAGCTGTCCCTGACCTAGCAACTCCACCGCTTGGTCAAGTGCCCCAGGATCATCGGCCGTCGCTATTTTCGTGTCGATTGGATTATGGCCGGGGTCGCTCACGGCTGGTATTGCGCCAGAATCTAGACTGTCTGTCGGCTTCGGTCCGGATCATCCGTTGTGCAATAAGTCGCACCAACGGCGGTGAGCATTATTGATAATCTTCTTAGCGGCGGTCTTGGAGAGCCAGCCTTTTACCTCCACTTCCTTGTTTTCGAGACTTTTGTAGTGGGAAAAGAAATTCGCGGTGGTGGTGACCCAGTGTGCGTCAAGGTCGCGCAGCGACTTGTATTCGCGCACATGGCTCATCGGAACGCCAACGATCTTGTAGTCCTCGTCGCCGTTGTCGGTCATGTCCAGCACGGCGATCGGTTTTACCTCCACCAACGTGCCAGTTTGGATCGGGATATTGTTGTAAATGACGATGTCGAGCGGATCGTTGTCCAGTGCAAACGTCTGCGGGATGAACCCATAGGACGACGTGTAGCGCATGGAGCTGTACAGACAGCGATTCAGCCTGAAGATATCCAGTGCCTCGTCGTACTCGTATTTGGCGTTTGTGTCTTTAGGAATCTCAATGATGCAGTTGATGACATCAGGACTCTCTTTTCCGATCGGGATGCGGTTTACCAGACTCATTTGAAACAGCTTGGGTTGGAGACTATGTTGATGGAGCCGACGATTGTATCGTCGGGGACCTTGACGTCGATGATGGATATACAGATGCGTATGTTATTCATGGGTTGGAGTTTGGTTGGTGCCTGAAATTTACAGGGACACAAGAACAGCGCGGCCGATGATCGGCAGAAGTTGCATGCAAAGAAATGGTTGAACCCTGAAACAGGATTACATTCATGTTCGTTTATGAATCGAGCGGAACCTCCTCGCGCACGCCAATTAGTGAAACTATTTTTTTTCTCCGTCAAGGGGTTAATCCCTTCACCACAAAAAAACTCGCTCCCCTTGGTAGAGTTTATTATTTCACGCGTATGAGCGGCGCGGATTGGGCAATTCGACTTACTGCTTTTGCAGCCTTCGCCGGCTACTTGGGGGCCTTGGCCAAGTGGCCGGGCCGCTGTCAGCCAAGCGCTTGGCCAAGCGCCCTCAGCCTGTGGTTATTTGGGCTCGTCGCCTTTCTGGCCCACTTCGTTTGCGCCTTTCACTTCGAGTACGATTGGAGCCATAGCCAAGCGCTCATCGCCACAGCAAAACAGACCGCCGAAGTCACAGGAGTGAACACTGGCGTCGGGCTGTATTTTAACTACGCCTTTACCCTCCTCTGGTTGGCAGACTGCGTCTGGTGGTGCTTGGCCACGGGTAGCCACGGGGCGCGACCGGCTTGGCTTGGCGCGATCATCCACAGCTTCATGCTATTCATGTGGTTCAACGCCACCGTGGTTTTTGGTGCGCCGCTTGGCCAAGCGCTTGGTTGGGTCGGATTCATCGGCTTGGCCATCCGGCACCTGTACCAAAAACAGCGGGGGGAATAAACCGCTACAGACCTAGGTTTGCCTTCTCTGCCTCGAGCACCGATACGACCTTTTGCAACTCTTCATCAATCCGCTTTAGGTCTGCTGCCGCTGAACTCAGGTTTCCTTTTTTGGCACTGCGCTCCAGTGTTTCGCAGGCCTTGGCCAACGCCTCGGCGTGAAGGTTTCGTGCACTGCCCTTGAGCGAATGGATCGCCTCTCGTGTCTCGTTGGCATCCCCAGCATCGATCGCCTGATTGGCCTGTTCGATTTTTTCCGGGGCATCGCTCATAAAAAGATCGATTAACTCACCAATCACCGCGGCATCCTCAAATGTCTTCAGCCCTTCTACGATGGCGTCGGTATCAGATGCTGCTGCAACACCTTTTGCAGCACCGACGTCGCTTGCGATTCCACCGAGTGCGTTGCCCAGTTTTTCCATGTTGATCGGTTTGATCAGGTAGTCGTCCATCCCTGCATCGAGGCACTTTCGGCGTTCCTCTGGGTCGGCATTAGCGGTGACGGCGATGATTCTAGTGAGTTGAGTGCGGCCGCTCATTTGCCGGATAGCACGCGTTGCCTCGTAGCCATTCATTTCCGGCATGTGGCAATCCATCAATATGACGTCGTACGGGATTTTGCGCACCCCCTCGACCGCCTCGAGCCCGTTGGCCACAGCGTCCGCTGCGTAGCCCAGTTTTTTCAACTGAAGAAGGATGACCTTTTGATTCACCGAGTTGTCCTCAGCAACGAGAATGCGAAGTGACTTGGCTTCAACAGGCCCGGCCTCGGGTAATACACCCCGCCCCTCGCTGCCGGTCAGCACCCGGACAATCGTCTCGAGCAGTCGACTTTGTTTCACCGGCTTGACCAGGCAGGAATCGATCCCTGATCGTTTCCACACTTCGCTGTCGATCGGTTGCCCCATCGACGTGAGCAGGATGATTTTCACGTCTGCAAACAGCAGATCGTCCTTGATCGACTTGGCCAGGGACAATCCATCGACATCCGGCATTTGACAGTCAAGGACCACCACCTGAAACGGGGTTTCCGTGGACGCCTGTCGCTGCAACAGGGTCATCGCTGTGTTGGCACTGTCTGCCTCGGTTGTCCTGACGCGTCGTGAACGAAGTTGGTGATTCAGAATCTGTCGGTTGGTCTCATTGTCGTCCACGATCAAAACGTTTAACCCGGTCAACAGCTCGTCCTGTGGCGTCATCGTCTCCCCGCTGGTATCCTTCTGGAACGGCAGTCCAATCCTAAAAGTGGAACCCTGACCAAGCTTGCTCTCTAAGCTGATCTCGCCGCCCATCATCTCTGTGAGCTGTTTCGAGATTGTCAATCCCAGCCCAGTGCCGCCGTACCGGCGTGTCAACGACCCATCCGCCTGCGTGAAGGGCTGGAACAATTTAGCCTGCGCCTCCTCCGGAATTCCTATCCCGGTGTCCACAATCTCGAGCAACAAGTCCACACGGGATGTACTTTCACTGACTGGATGAACCTTCACGATTACCTCCCCTTGCTCGGTAAACTTGATCGCGTTACCAACGAGGTTCATCAGGATTTGCCGCAGCCGTCCTGGGTCGCCGATCACTCGGGTCCAGACATCTTCATAAATCAGGCAAGCCAGAGACAGACCTTTGCTTTGGGCCCGCTCGGCCAGCAGGTCGATGGTGCTTTCGACCGATTCCCGCAGGTCAAATGGCACCTGTTCGATCTCCAGTTTCTTCGCCTCGATTTTTGAAAAATCGAGTATGTCGTTGATGATCTCCAGAAGGGCGTCGGCGCTGTCGCGTATGGTCGTAAGGAAGTCTCGCTGCTGTTCGTTCAACGACGTGTCGAGCAGCAGGCCAGTCATGCCGATGATCGCATTCATCGGCGTCCGGATTTCATGACTGGTATTGGCGAGAAACTCCGCTTTCACCTTGGCCGACTCGAGAGCGGCGTCCCGCGCGTGTGCCAACTGCCCCTCCGCTTCCTTGAGCGGGGTGATATCCTTCGAAACACCGAACGTGCCAATGATTTTCCCCTCCGGGTTGCGCATGGGCATCTTGGTCGTCAACACCCAACCGACCCCGCCGTCAGTCCAGGTCTCCTTTTCAGTCTTGCCGATAATGGCCTTCCCGGTGTTCAGAATTTCCCGTTCGTCATCCAGCGCGAGTTTCGCATGTTCCACGCTGAAAAAGTCGGCATCGGTCTTGCCCACCGCATCCTCGGGATCGTTCAACCCAAAGTCCTTGGCCAACGCCCGACTGATCATCAGGAACCGGCTGTCGCTGTCCTTGAAGTAGATCCGGTCCGGGATGCTATCAAGTAACGTCCGCAACAGGTCTCGTTCATGGGCCAGTGCCATCTCGGTGCGCTTCTGTTGGGTGACATCCCAAAATATACCCTGCACACCTGAGCAACGGCCCGACTCATCGTAGGTCGGCGTCTTGACCACGTGCACCCAAGCTTTTTCA
>CAJXAU010000010.1 GCA_913050205.1 uncultured Verrucomicrobiota bacterium | reverse complement strand
AGGCACAGGACAACGTTGGCCTCGAGGTTGCTCAGGGAATCTCCGACTACCTGCTGCACGGCAGCTTGATGAACTCCATCAACATGCCCAGCCTCGACGCTCAGACCTCGGCCAAGGTTCAGCCGTACCTTCGCCTCGGCGAAAAAATGGGTGTGCTTTTGGCCAAGCTTGGCCAAGTGGGCACCGAACGACTCGCGATCACCTACGGCGGTTTGGCCACGGAGTTACCGGGCGATCCCATTGCCCGGGCGATCATCAAGGGCTTCCTCGGCGCAGCCGAGGGCGAAGAGGTTAATCTCGTCAACGTTCGCGCCATGGCCAAGGACCGCGGACTGGTTGTCGATGAAATCAAATCCAACGAACAAGTCGACTTTCGCGAGTGGCTGCACATTCGCGCTTGGGCCGGTGAAGAGAAAGTTTCCGTCGCCGGTTCATTTTTCGGCCTAGCCCAACACCCGCGTATTGTTCGACTCAACAGTCAACCAGTGGAGATCATTCCGGACGGAATCCTGTTCATGATGACCAACAAGGATCGCCCCGGCATCGTCGGTCACTTGGGAACCGTCCTTGGAAATCACGGCGTTAACATTGCCAACATGAGCCTTGGCCGGAACCGCGAAGGGGGTCAGGCGTTGACGGCACTGAACATCGACAGCATCCCCCCTGCGGAGTGCCTGTCCGAGCTCGAGGCCGACCCGGACATCGGCACCATTCGAATCGTCCAGTTTTAGTCCGCTTGGCCAAGCGCTTGGCCAAGTTCAATTTTTTCGCTCAATTTCGGCTGCGAGAAATTCGGTTACTTTTTCAAGTCGCGTGGCCACGTCAACCGACTCGAGCACGGCCTGTCGTTCCAACGCGTTGTTCAGGAAAGTGGAGGCGGCATAATCGGCCAACTCGGATACCCCTTGGATGGAGTTGGCAAGATCCGCCCCAAGTTCCGACATAGCATCGCCCATCGCTTCACCTTGCTGGGCGGCTTCGAGAACCATCGATGGGAGAGACGGCGGCACCCCACCCTTTGGCCCCTGCGCGATCCGCACTTCGATCATCTCCTTCAACTGATCCCGGAACGGCACAGACTTCGACTCCCCGCCGGTCTCACGCAACACCTCCACCCGCTCCAACCGGTAAGGCTTATAACGCTGGGCACCCAGACAACGAACCCTTTCCAACCCAAGCAGGAGCAGGTTGGAAGTGCCGTCCGCCCTGTTCACACAGGCTCGCACCAAACCAAGCCCGGCCACGGGCATCGGTTTTTCCTGCGACGTCCACGGGTAATTCATCGCCACACAAAACATTCGGTGCGAATTCATCACGTCCGAGAGCATCCTGCGATAACGGTGTTCGAATATATGAAGAGGAAGCAGTGATTCCGGGAAAAGCGTCGTTTTCGGAAGGATCATCATGGGAATGAATTCCGGAATGTGCATGGGGAAAACTATCCGAATTGCCTGATTTCGCAAGTAAATCGCGAATTTTGAGTTGCCAAATCTTGGCAAATCTTCATTATGCCCCAACTATGAAAGGCAGTGGATTACTCATTTTGGCGGTTGTGGCGCTCATAGGCGGCGCGGTCACGGCGATTTATCTTTTTAAGGCGAATACTACAATCGAGACTCAAAAGGAAGAGATCGTTAAACACAAAGGCACGATTGATACCCTGACACAGGAGAAAAACACCCTGACACAGGAGAAAGCCAAGCTAACCACAGATCTCACGAAAGCAAACGAGGTGATCACCGTGACTGAAAATCGCCTGCTGAAACTCAAGGATGATTTCGATGTTCAAAAATCGGAACACGATGCGTTTCTCGAAAAAACCGCACAGGAACTGGCAGCCAAGGATGAGACGATCAAAGCCCTCAATGACGACTTGGCCGCTGCCAAAAACAAGCATCGCGACTACGATACGCAGATCGACGACCTCAACTCTCAAATCGTCTCCAAGGATCAGGAAATCGACGCCATTCAACGCCGTCTCGAGGCCAGTGATGCTGACCGCGAATTCCTCCTCAAGCAACGTGACAAACTCATTGCTGAAAAAGCTGAACTGGAAAAACAATTTCAGGACATCGCTGTTCTTCGCGAGAAGGTTCTCAAACTTCAAGGCGAGCTAATGGCCTCACGAAAACTGGAATGGATTCGTCGCGGCCTTTACGGCGGTGCACGACAAAAAGGCGGCTCCAAACTCATGAGCATGAGCAGAAGGAAGCCGAAGGAAGAGACTCCTTCGACTGCTGACTTGAATGTGGAGATTCGTCATGACGGCACAGTCAAAATCGCGCCGAACACCACTAATACTCCCCCTGATGGAGTAACTCCATGACGCCTTCCAGGGGCCTTCAGGATACCCACAATCGAATCATCCGGGACTTGCGGGTCAGCATAACTGACCGATGCAACTTCCGCTGCGCCTACTGCCTCCCGGAAACCGAGGAAGCGGCCAACTTTTATCGCAGCAACCAAACAGGCAACAAACCGTCTAATCGGGAAACCAAACTTGGCTATCCTTGGAAGCCCAAGTCTCAAATCCTCAGTTTTGAGGAAATCACCCGGATCATCCGGGTTGCCTCCTCGCTCGGTGTCAACAAGGTACGCATCACCGGCGGAGAACCGCTGCTGCGTAGAAATGTGGAATCGTTGGTTGCTGACATCGCCACACTTGGCACCGTTGACGACCTGTCACTAACCAGCAACGGCACACACTTCCCCCGCTTGGCCAAGCGCCTGAAAGACGCCGGCCTATCCCGCATCACGCTCAGCCTTGACTCACTCGATCGAGAAAATTTCAAAAAAATCACCGGCCGCGACGGCCTCGACGATGTGCGCGAATCCATTCGCTTGGCCAAGACTCTTGACCTGACTCCAGTCAAGGTGAATGCCGTCATCATTCGTGGACTGAATGACCATGAGATTGAGGACTTGGCCAAGTTTGCCATCGATGAACAAATCGTGATGAGGATGATCGAGTTTATGCCGTTGGACTCCGGTCGCGCCTGGCAACGTGACCACGTCGTTCCCGGCGCTGAGATATTGCAGCGAATAAAGGCTCGTTTTTCACTCTCCGCCCTGCCCTCACAACATCCGGCAGAAACCGCAACACGCTGGTCGCTTGGCGAAGGCTGCGCCGAAATCGGAATCATCGCTCCTGTGACTCAGCCTTTCTGCGGGCAGTGCAACCGCATACGCCTGACCGCCGACGGCAACATCCGCACATGCCTTTTCAGCGTTCACGAACACGACCTGAAACCAATGCTCCGTGACGGTTCCAGCGATGATGCACTCGCCTCCATGCTACAGGGGATCGTCCTAAAAAAGGAACCCGGACACCGGATTGACCAACCTGGATTCGTCCAACCTGAACGCTCCATGAGTTGTATCGGTGGCTGAAAATGAGTGACGTTCCCGTTTAAAGCGTCTACCAACTCCTGCCCATGGATCTAACCACGAATTATCTGCGCTCCGTCGATTCCAACGAAAACATCGACATCGCGATTCTCGTCAACAACATCATTCTCGACGCCGTCGGCCAGCAGTCGAGCGACATTCACGTTGAACCGTGGGAAAACACCATCGCCGTCCGCATTCGTGTTTCCGGAATTTTGCAGGAATTGACACACCTGCCACTTGAGTTGCTCGATCGAATCACCGGCCGAATAAAGGTCATGGCCGATCTCGTGACGTACGAATCGGAATTGCCACAGGAAGGGCGCGCGCCCGCGAGTCCCGAGTTTGGTAACGTCGAACTGCGTGTTTCCGTTTTTCCAACTGTACGCGGCGAGAAGGTCGTTGTTCGTTTATTCGACCCGCGCAACCGCAGCTTCGACCTCAAGACGTTGGGATTCGAACCAGACACGCTCGAGCAATTCATGAAACTAATCCGCAGACCAAGCGGATTGATCCTGTTGAACGGCCCCACCGGCTCAGGCAAGACCACTGCGATTTACTCCGCGCTGTGCCATCTGGTTGAGACCCACGGCCCCACCGTTAGCATCAGCACTGTGGAGGATCCGGTTGAGTTTAATCTGCCGATGATCAGCCAATCACAGATCAGCAACTCACGCGGTTTCACTTATCCAAAGGCACTGCGGTCGCTTATGCGGCAGGACCCCGAGGCCATCATGATCGGGGAGATTCGCGATCCTGAAACCGCCTCCATCGCAGTACAGGCCGGGCTGACCGGGCACATGGTTATCAGCACGATTCACAGTGACAGCACCGCCGGTGTTTATGCCCGCTTGATCAACATGAATATCGAGCCGTTCCTCTTGGCATCCAGCATTGCAGGTGTACTCGGTCTACGACTGCTCCGCACCATTTGCGAACATTGCAAGGTGGAGGCGCAACCCAACTCCGAGCAACTTGGCCTACTGCCGGATGAATTCGTACAAACGACCACGTTTTACACCGGACAGGGTTGCGACCATTGTGCCGACACCGGCTACCATGGACGAGTGGCGGTGACGGAACTGCTGATGTCCGACGAGGTCACTCGGGAAGGCGTCATCCAAAAAATGCGAACCCGAAAACTCCGTGACCTTGCCATCGACCAAGGCATGACTACCCTCTGGCAAAACGCCTTGGCCAAGGTGCAACGCGGCGTGACGAGCATGGATGAAGTTGTTCGAGTCGTCGCCGTAGACCAACTCTAATCCGCGCTTGGCCAAGCGCTTGGCCAAGCACAAAAAAAAGCGTCCCCCGTGTGAAGGGACGCCTTTTGATTGTGAAGTGTATTATCGATCCACCTTGGCCAAGCGCTTGTTCGAGGTGGCATCGTACACCTCAAATTCCTCGGGGTGCATCCCCTTCTCAGCCCGAAACGAAATCTTCACGAGATAACGCTTCTCCATGTCGATAAAGATGTCCTCATCCTCGTTACGCAACCGGTCAAGCACGGACGGATGCACGTTGACGCGAAGGTTGAAGTCGGTTTCCTGCTCGCGACGTTTCTCGAGTTTGTCCCGTTTCTTGATGATCTCCCCAAGTTTGCGCTGAATGTCCACGCTCATGGTCAGGGAACTCTTGAGTTTGCCCCGGCCACTGCAGTGGTCGCAGTCCGAGTAGGCGGTCTCGCGCACACTCTCGGATTGCCGTTGACGGGTCATCTCCATCAGGCCCAAATCGGAAATTGGCAAAACGTGCGTCTTGGCTTTGTCCTTGCGAAGACCGTCGCGCATCCGTTGAAACACCTCGCGACGGTCGCGCGGTGCTTTCATGTCGATAAAGTCCAGCACGATCAATCCACCAATATTACGCAACCGCAGTTGGCGGCAGATTTCCTCCGCAGCCTCAAGGTTCACTCGCAACAGAGTTTTGTCCTGTTCTTTTTTGTTGTTTTTCTTGTTACGATGGCTGCCGGTGTTGACGTCGATCGCAACCAAGGCCTCAGTCTCATCGATGATGATGTACCCCCCGCTTGGCAACGAAACTTGCCGCAAATAAGCCGTCTCCAACTGGCGGGTGATCCCGAAGCGATCAAAAATCGGTTCGGACGACGCATACCGATGCACTTTCTCAATCGATCGTTTTGAGACACGACCAATAAGGTCCTTCACTCGATCGGTCTCTGAGGCGTTGTCAATGACCACTCGCTCGATGTCTTCGGTGAGAAAATCCCGAACGGTGCGTTCGATCAAATCCGGCTCCTCAAAAACGCAACTCCCCGGAGACTGTTTTTGGACGCGATCAGTGACCTCGTTCCAAGTATCCAACAGTATTTTCAGATCGCGAATGAAGAACGCTTTCTTCTGGTTTTGTCCGGCGGTCCGGATGATTACCCCCATGCCGTCTGGAATGTTGAGTTCGCGGACAATTTTTTTGAGCCGAGATCGTTCTTCTTTGTTTTCAATTTTTCGAGACACACCGGACTGCTCCGAATTCGGTAGCAGCACCAAGTAACGCCCCGGCAACAAAACATTCGTTGTCACTCGCGGCCCTTTGGTTCCGATCGGGCCTTTCGTAACCTGTACGATCAACTCGGTTCCTGCCGGATATTTTTTCGGGATATCCTTGTTGGTGATCTTTGGTTTGGACTTCTTTTTTTTGCCTCGATCCACCACGTCGTAAGAGGAATCCAACGGGCTCGGAATAATATCCCAATAGTGCAGGAACGCGTTTTTCTCGTAACCAATATCCACGAACGCCGCCTTGAGACCATCCTCCAAGTTACGAATTTTCCCTTTGTAGATGCTGCCCACCATACGAGGATCATCGACGCGCTCGATTGTAAGATTTTCGAGTTGCCCCTTCACGGTAACCGCCACACGAGTCTCCAGCGACTCGGCATTGATCAACACTTCCTTATGGGAGTGCTGGATCGGACGGAACACGCCCTTCACTTTGCTAACGAACTTTTTTGCGGTGCGTTGGATTTTCTCACCCACGGTTTTTGCCGGTTCTTCCGGCAAATCGACAGGTTCGAAATCACCTCCATCTTTCTGAGCTTTTTTACGACCGGAACGCCGACCCTTCGGATTGTCTTTGCCGTTGCCGTTTTCCTCGTTGCTCAGTTGTCTTTGCCCCTTGCCCGATTCGAGATCGGCGTCCGGCGGCAACCCATGTGCCTTGTTTTCGGCGCGCACGATTTCCTTTTCGTATTGTCGTGTGTTGTAGATTTCGTCCTGCGGGGTCTCGACCGACTCGACGTTGGCTCGAGCCTTGAGGCCGGAGCGGTCGGGACGGCGGTTAATACCACCGGAGGGTTTGAATCTCATGCCGCGCTTGTTGCCGCGGCGAAATGAACTCTTTTCAGCCATTTTTTCCTAATATGATTTTTTATGTAGTTGCACGTTTTGCAGGACAGCGATCGCGATCAACGAACTGAGCACGGAGGATCCCCCGTAACTCAGCAGTGGTAGTGGTATGCCGGTCACTGGCATCACCCTCAGGTGCATGCCGATATTTACGAACACATGGCAAAAAATGAGAGCCACTACTCCCACTGCCAACAACTTGCCAAGGCGATCTCTCGCCTCGGCAGCAATCTGCATTCCTTTCAGCAGAATGATCGTGTACAGCGCCAACACAGCTATGCTGCCCAAAAACCCAGTCTCCTCCGCTATCACGGAGAAAATGAAGTCATTGTGGGCCACACCCCTTGGGAGATATCCCAGTCGGGTTTGCGGCCCCTGTCCCCACCCCTTTCCGGTCAACCCACCCGAGCCAACCGAAATCTCAGCCTGCCTGATATTGTGAGTCCGCGATCGCTGCAACTCACGGGCAGCCTTGCGCTCCGCCGGGGTGGCGTTTGGCGGAGCAAAATCCTTGTCAAAAAACACCAACAATCGTTGACGTTGATATTCCTGGAGGGAGATACGCCAGTCTGCAGGAAAATACAGTGCATTGATGATGACAAACAAAACCACCACCGTGGAGGCACCAAGAAATTTCCCGAGGAACCGTAGCGGCACACCGGCGACGAACATCATCGCGGTGCCGATCGGGAAAAAGACCAGCGACGACCCCAAATCCGGTTCCTTCAAAATCAACAGGAACGGCAGTGCCGTCATTCCCAAAGCCTTGAGAAAGACTCCGGGCATCAACATCTCCTCGTTTGGCCGGGTCAAAAAGTCGGCCAAGGCGAATATAAACGCTAGTTTCGCAAATTCCGAGGGTTGAATGAGCGTAATTCCGAGATCGAACCAACGCTGGGCCCCATAGCGTACTACCCCGATTCCGGGTATCAGCACCAGAATGAGCAGGATAATCGTCACCCAGTAAGCTGTCCTCGCCCAACCGGCCAGGCGATGATAATCGACCAAGACAAAAAACAGACCAAGCGTTAGTCCCACAGCATAAAAACCGACCTGCCTAAAAAAATAGGTATTCAGCAATGGCTCGATCTCGTATTGATCCATAGCCGCACTGAGAATGAATGTGGCCCCGAACACCATTAGGCCAAGCAGGCTGAGCAGGAGCAGCAGGTCGACACGCAGTTTGCGCAAATGGATGAATACCGCTTCCATCACCGCTTGGCCAAGCGCGGCCCTCCTTTCTCGTTGTTCCGCTCAATTTCCTGAATCGCCCGGTAAATACGACCCGCGATTGGAGCACAGGTCGTTCCACCGGACTCACCGCTCTCCACCATCACCACCACCGCGTACCGAGGAGACTCCACCGGGGCGAATGAAACAAACCAAGTGATATGATCTGTCCGGTAAAGGCGCACTCCCGTTCGAGGATGAAATTTACCGGTGGGGACCTTTTTTTGTGCTGTGCCGGTTTTGCCGCCGATCGCCATGCCGCGAACCCGTGCCGCTCGGCCGCTGCCATCACGGTCATCCACGTCCGCCAGCATCGCCTCGTGCAGCAGCGAGACGGTCTCCGGCTTGAGATTCAAATCGGCCAAGACCTTTTCAGGGATAACCCGGTTCTGCGCTTGGCCAAGCGCGTGTGGTGAGTTCATCCGTAAAAGCAAACGAGGCTGCATCAACTTACCGCCGTTGGCCACTGCAGCGGTCATTACCGCCATCTGCAACGGCGTCACCGTGATCTCCCCCTGCCCGATGCACAGGTTTGCCACGTCCCCGGCAGACCAACGGGCGCGTTTGCCGTATTGATCGATTTTTTTAAACTCGTTGCCTCGCGGCGGAAAATAGCCCCCGCCTTCCCGAACCGGTCTGGGAATTTCATCTCCGAGAATCGTTCCGCTCTCCATGGTTTTTTTGCCCAACCGAAAACGATTACCCCAATCCAACAGGATGCGTTTGCCCTGCTGCCACTGGTCGGTGCGGTCGTCCGGCGTAAGTGCGTAATGAATGAAATACGTGTTGCTCGACCGCTTGAACGCCTTCACAAAATCGTAGTCGCCCGGTGGCGCGGTATCGTCCAGCGTGTAGTTGGGGTAAAGTCGCTCGTTTCGGAAAAAGCCCCGGTTGTAAACCTTGGCGTCCGGGTCGAGAATCCCCTCTTCCAGATAGGCCACGGAGGAGATTATTTTGAAAATAGAACCCGGCGGATACGCCACACCTCCGCTGCCGGTCGCCCGGTTGAGCCATCGATTGAGACGGCTGTCGCTGAGTTGCGCAATTTCGTCCCGTGAAAAACCGGAGATGAACTTGTTCGAGTCAAAACCCGGCCGGGAGACCAGTGCCAGCAAGTCGCCGTTATTCGGATCCATGACGACGACCGCCCCTCGAGTCTCCGGCCCGTGCGATTTCAGAGCCTCTTCGGCTGCCAATTGGATATCCCGATGGATCGATAATTCAAGATCCTGACCCGACTCCGGCCACACCCAGACATCCTCGCTCGTCCTGTAACTGATATTGTTCACGCGGATAGTCTTGGCGCCAGCCTCTCCTCGTAGCTGCCGGTCAAACACCCCCTCCAACCCATCTATCCCGGCGTAGTCTGGCAATCGGTAGCGATAGGAAAACGGGACTTCCCGGTCGTCCACGGGATCGTCCTCGCGCCGGAGATAGCCCAGCGTGTGGAATGCCATATCGCCGTTCGGGTAGGTGCGAACCGGATTGACCGATAAATCGAGCCCGGGCACCCCGTGGATCAACTCCACAAATTTGGCCACCTGATCCGGCGACAGGTCCTGCATCACGGCCAGCGGCATGTAAAGTTTCTGCTGGTAATGTTTGTGGAATCGTTCCGGGTCGAGCACCAGCGGTTGGCCAAGTCGCATGCTGACCTGCATCGTCAAGTTACTCACGACTTGGTAACGCGCTTCACGGCCAAGCTGTCTCTGCTCGGTGCGCCCCAGTTTACGGCCATTCTTCAACCGAAAATAATGTTCCCGAAACAGGGATCGCAACTCGTCGATGTAAATGTGCACATCAAACCGCAAACGGTTCACTGCCAGGGGCTGCTTGTTTCTATCCAGAATTCTTCCTCGGGTGGCCGGCAGACGGATTGCCCGAACAGACTGGTTTTCCTGTTGGTTACGAAAATCCGCAGCCGTGGCCACCTGTAATTTCCACAGCTTGGCAACCAACAGCGACATGCAACACAGGATAAAAATGACCATCAACCGGAGCGGGATGTCCTTACTGCGTAGTTGGTCAAATACGAACATGCTTAATCCTTGCCGCGCACGATTTGGCGATTGTCATTGGGCCAACGGTTAGGGTCGTAAACCGGGTGCGAAAACCAGCCACCCAGACGCTTGGCCAAGCGGGCAAATATCGGCACAGCAGCCCCGCAGCTGAGCGCGTTGAACAATCCCCACAGGCTCATCTCCCAGCCAAGCAGTGGCGTTGCCCCGACCAACTTCAGCAGGCCAATCTGCATCAGCGGAACGAGTAACCCCGCGATGGTGCCGAGATAAAATTGGGCCACGAACTCGTCACCGAGAATTTTTTCCCGAAAACAAAAAATTATCCACCCCACAACGAACAGCGGAAGAATGCTGATTCCGAGTGGGTTCGCGGAAAGACTGTCCAACCACAACCCAGTCAATACTGCGGAAGTCGAGATATGCCCCGCCCCCATCGTTAAGCCCACACAAACCAGCAGTGCCGGCGTGAGATCGGGTTGAAAACCAAACCAAAGCCTTGGGCCATTCAAATGTGACTGCAAAAAAATGAGCAGGTACGTCCCCAGCAACAGCACCAGCATCTTGTTGATACGTCCCGGCATGTCAGTACTCCGTCAATACTCGCACTTCCTCGAGCTGGTTTAGATCTGCATGCAGTTTGACCCTTGCCTCGATGTACAGGCCGTCCCGGGACAGCCATGAATCTTCCACAATGCCAACAGGAATCTCTTTCGGAAACGCCCCACCGAGCCCACTGGTCACCACCATCTGACCCGGTCGCACGTCCACGTCGTTCGGCAGATAGGTCAGTTCCACGATTCGATAATCGGAACTGAACTGCCGGGGAGCCACGATACCACCTTGATTTCGGGACTCTTTGATGAGTGCAGAGAAGCGGCAGTTCGGGTCACCCATCAGGACTGCCCACGAAGTCTTTGGGCCGACCTCTGAGATGCGGCCGACCAACTGCCCCTCTGCCGAGATCACCGGTTGATTAAATCGAACGCCCGCCTGACTCCCTTGATTTAGCTTGATTCGTCGCCACCAGTTGAATGAGTCCCGTCCCACGACTTGCGCCAGTTTTGATTTCCATGGGATGCGCCGCTCCCATGCCACGGCTTCGCGCAAACGCTGGTTTTCCGCCCGCAACTGGGCGTTTTCCAATTTTAAATCGGCCACGGCCAGCTCGGACTGTACCGCTTGGCCAAGCGCTTGGTTATGGGAGGGGATTGCTGGATCCGTGGATGCCGCTTGGCCAAGCGTGTCGACCATGCTTTGGCCGGCGGTGCTGACACCGATCACCGGAAGGAACAGCCCCCCGATGGCCGACTTCAGCTTGGCCCGGGCACTTTCCGGTAGGAGCAGGAGCAGAATCACGGTCAGGAGCACTGCCCCAACCGCTGTCTGCTGTGATCTGTAAAAAAACTGTTTCATCCCGTCTCTCAACGGGACGAACGCACATTACTCGCCGCTGGAAGAAGCCACTCTCCGGAGGAACTGCAATTCCTGCAGCACTCTGCCGGTTCCCTCGGCCACAGCCGTCAGGGGTGAGTCCGCGATGTGAACCGGCAGGGCCGTTTCCTCCGCGATCAACTGATCGATGCCCCTGACAAGGGCGCCACCGCCTGCCACCACGATCCCACGGTCAACCAAGTCGGCCGAGAGTTCCGGGGGGCAGCGTTCCAGTGTCAACCGTATGGACTCCAGAATGTTATTTAATGGCTCCTTCAATGCCTCGCGGATCTCCTCGGAGCGGACCGTCATGATCCGAGGCAGACCGGCGCTCAAATCTCGGCCTTTGACATCCATTGAAAGCTCCTCATCCAGCGGATACGCGGAACCAATCGTCATCTTGATTTCCTCCGCTGTGCGTTCGCCTATCATTAGGTTATAGGCACGCTTCATGTAGGCAACAATCGTGTCGTCAAACTCGTCACCACCGACACGCAGGCTGCGGCTGAACACAATTCCCGCGAGCGAAATAATCGCGATCTCGCAGGTGCCGCCACCAATGTCCACAATCATGTTGCCCGTGGGCTCATGCACCGGCAGCCCCACGCCAATCGCGGAGGCCATCGGTTGCTCGATCAAATACACTTCACGCGCACCCGCGTGGGTGGCCGAATCCTTGACTGCCCGTTTTTCCACCTCGGTGATTCCCGACGGTACCGCCACCACCACCCGAGGTGCGATGAGTTTGCGGTTGTGAACCTTCTGGATGAAGTTCCTGAGCATCGCTTCGGTGATTTCGAAATCGGCAATGACCCCGTCCTTCATCGGACGGATGGCAACGATGTTGCCCGGGGTGCGCCCAAGCATCCGCTTGGCTTCGTCCCCCACCGCCAACACGGTGGTCATACCGGCCTCGATCGCGACGACAGAGGGTTCACGCAAAACGATTCCCCGGTCTCTTACGTAAACCAGGGAATTCGCCGTGCCCAAGTCGATTCCAATATCGTTGGAAAACAGGCCTTTAAGATCGCCTAACATGAATAGCGCCTAGAAGGCCCAGCTTACGATTTGCCCTTTGAGCCCGTCAAGTGAATACCCCTTAACCCGCTAGAAAATCAGGAGTTACCGTCTCATAACCGGAACCTCAGCGAATCCGAACCTTTGCCACGGGAATGGTCTCATCGTCGATTATTCCGTTATTCCCCAGCAAATGATTCTCGATGAACATTCGGAAGCGCTCCGGCAACACGCCCTTTCCGCCGCTGTGCCCGCCGCCCTTTACAGTCAAAAACACGGACGACGCTCCGGCATCTTTAAGCGCATTATGCAACAGCACAGACTGATTGTACGGCACCAGCATGTCTTTCGTTCCGTGCATAATCAAAAACGGGGCGTCTCCCTTGTCTACGTACGCGATCGGATTCGCTGTCAGCGTCTGTTTTTTGTGCTTTTGGATCGCCCCGCCGATCAACTGGCTCTCGGGCGAGTCCGCCGCATCGTGGTCGATTCGGCTCTCGAAGTCGTTCATCCGCAAAAAATTCGTCGGGCCGTAATAGTCGATCACACAACGCACCGATGTCGACTGGTCGGTGTGCGGTCCGATCGATCCATCCATCGCCTCCACCCCGGCTGACGTGCCGAGCATCGCGACGAGATGCCCCCCGGCCGATGTGCCGTGGACGGCAATCCGGTCAGCATCGAGGCCGTACTTTTTGGCGTTGGCCCTGATCCAGCGGATGGCCGCCTTGCAGTCGTGTATCTGCGCCGGCCACTTGGCGTGCTGGCTCAGTCGATACCCAATCGTAACCCCCGCATACTGTCCGGTTTTCAGGTATTCATGCAGCCGGTTCAGTCCACCGTCCTTGCTCCCGGCACGCCACGCTCCTCCGTGGATGTAAGCGATCACCGGCAACGGCTTGTCGCTCTTGCGCTTGAGCGGCAGGGCCAAATCCAGCGTCTGGCGCTCATGGTCCGTCCCAGCATAGGCGATGTCCTTCTTAATTTTAAACCCGCTCCAGTCCCTGCTGTTTTGAACTCGTGGACGAGTCAAAAAGGCAACGTGTTCCTTCAGGGAAATAAAGCCATCTTTGTTAGAGTCAACTCGCTCGAAGTTTCGCTGATTTTGTTTCGGCAACTCGGACTTGGTCAGTCTCCCATCCTCGTTCTTGTCCCACTCGCGAAATTTCTTCTCGTGACGAGACTCCTGCGCGACCACTTGGCCAAGCGCCAAGACACACCCCGCCAATGCGGCAAACTTGGAGAAGTTCATGCCGAAAACTTGCCGCACTTGGCCAAGCGACACAAGCCCGGCAAGACTCCGGTCTTGCTTCTTCGCCGCCGCTTGGCTTGGATGCCGCCATGCCGACACTTCGCAACACGGCCACTGCGCTTGGCCTTGCGCTCCTGATCATGTCTGACACCGAACTCCCTGCTGCTAATTACGACGAAGCCAAGGTGCCTCAGTATACCCTGCCCGACCCGCTCGTGATGCAGGATGGTACGCCGGTGAAGTCCGCCAGTGACTGGACCGAAAAGAGGCGCCCCGAAGTGCTTGGCCTGTTCCGCGAACACGTCTACGGCCAGGCGCCGGAGCGGCCTGCCGGGCTGAAATTCAAGGTCACCCAAAACGACGACACCGCACTCGGCGGCAAGGCGATCCGCCGCGAGGTACTCATCACGTTCGCCCGCAAAGAGGAAACCCCGGAGGCGCATCTTCTGATCTACATTCCGAAAAACACCGACGGACCAGTGCCGGCTTTTTTGGTTATTAACTTTGACGGCAACCACCTCATCCACCCCGATCCCGCGATCTCCATTTCCCGCTCGTGGGTGCGCAACACCCGGCGACACGGCATCACCGACAACCGGCCGAAGGAGTCGAACCGCGGCAACACGAAGTCCATCGCCGGAGGTAATGTAGAGAAAGGGTTTTCCGACAAGCCGGGCGACAATGCACTGGAACAAATTCTCAGCCGCGGCTATGCGCTCGCAACTATCTACTACGGCGACATCGATCCGGATTTCGATGACGGTTTTGAGAACGGCGTCCACCGGCTTTACCCGAAGCCGAAACCTAACCAATGGGGCAGCATCGCCACCTGGGCGTGGGGATTAAGCCGCTGCCTCGATTACCTCGAGACCGATCGTGAAATTAACGCCAAAAAAGTCGCCGTCATGGGGCACTCGCGCCTTGGCAAAACGGCACTATGGGCCGCCGCCGAGGACGAACGATTCGCCATGGCTATCTCGAACAACTCCGGATGCGGCGGAGCGGCGTTGAGCCGGCGCGAGTTTGGAGAAACCGTGAAACGGATTAACACCAGTTTCCCCCACTGGTTCTGCGATAACTTCACCCAATACAACGACCGCGTGAACGACCTGCCGGTGGATCAGCACATGCTCGTCGCCCTTTCCGCCCCGCGCCCGGTCTATATCGCCAGCGCCACCGGCGACGAATGGGCCGACCCGAGAGGCGAATTCCTCTCCGGTCTCCACGCCGGCCCGGTATACGGATTGTTCGGATTGAAAGGCGTCGAGTCCACCAAACTACCCAAGCCGGAAAAACCAGTAGGCGAGCACATCGGCTACCATCTCCGCACCGGCGAACACGCCGTCACCGCCTACGACTGGGCGCAATACCTCGACTTCGCCGACCGCCATTTGAAGTAACCGGCAGCGCTTGGCTCAGAGGGCGTTTTTGCGGCCGGGTGTACCGCCCTTTTCGCGCGAGGCTTTCCAATTTTTGGGATCATTGCCATCTCCGCTCTTTGCTGCATCGACCCGAGAAAGAGAGCGGCCACTACCATCCGCCTCGCTTGGCCAAGGCGCCTTGTCTTTGAAGGTTACCGAGTCGATTTCATTACTCAGCGCATCAGAGAGGATCACCGTCTCGCCGTTGTTGCTGAGTGAGCGGATGTACTTGCCAGCCGGCTTGAAGCCGTAGCGAGTTTTGAACGCCTTCGGATCAGCCGCAACCACTGTGTGTCCTCCCGGCTCCAGAGTCGCCCCATCTGGAAACTGAAAATACACCCCTCTAGTAAACGCGACCCCGGTGAGAACCACAGCCTCTTTGCCGGGGTTCCTGATCTC
>CAJXAU010000009.1 GCA_913050205.1 uncultured Verrucomicrobiota bacterium | reverse complement strand
AAATCCGCTCCCACTGGGACAACTTCCAAACCGACCTGCTCGAATAGAGCCTTGGATCGCCGCATGTGCCAGGCAGATGTCACCAGCGCGATTTTTTTCCAGCCGTGCTTTTCCGCCAGAGCCTTCGTGTTTATCGCCTCATCCCGCGTATGGCGGTTCACACCCAAGTCGTAAATCGGCTCGTCGAACGGTTTCCATGTCTCCAGCCAATTTTTTAGCAGCACTCCCTCGCCCACCTTTTTCCCGTCTTTCCAGTATCCGCCTCCACCGGTAACAAGAGCATCGCCTTTTCCCAATCTAACCAGTTCGGCGGCGGTTAAAATCCGATCTGCCGCGTCGTGCAGTTCAATTTCAAATGTTCCGGTTGAAACGTGGCTGTGGCCGCCCCCGAGTACGACTACGGCATCGCATTTGGGGATCGCCCTCAAATCCTCAACGACATAGGGCCGCTCCAGTGTGGAGAGCAGATAAGCCGGCAGTTTCGTGCCCCCGACGATGCTGATTCCCAGAGCCAAGCCACCAGTGAACAACACCTGACGTTTGTCCTTTTTTCGAATAGCCCGGTAGCAGGCAATCAACAAAACAGCCCAAATAAAACCGATCGGCTCAAACAGACGGCCAACCGTCTTGGACAGGAAATACATCATGCGGCCGGGATGCTTGGTCGAAACCGAACCGTTGCCCAGCAAAAACGGTGGATTGAATTTCCGAAGCCAAGCAAGCAACCTCCGTGCGAATGAAGACAGGAAATTTCATCACGATCTTTTGCGCTTGGCTCGTCAGCCTCACACTTGGCCAAGCGGCGACCCAACTGCCGCTGTCGATCGAGACTCTGACTGACAAGGCGGAGGCAATAGTCCACGGCAAGGTTTCCGGCATGACCTGCAAACGCGATGCCTCGGGCCGGATCTTCACCAAAGTGCAATTGAAACTGACCGAGACGCTGAAGGGCAAACCAAGCGGAGAGCAATTCGAAGTGGTTCACGGTGGAGGCATCCTTGGCGGCAAGCGAACCCGCTCGGTGGCGGATCCAAAATTCAAGGTGGGTGAAGAGGTGGTTGTGTTCGTCGTGTTCAATAGCCGGGGCGAGGCGATACCGGTGGGCATGAATCAAGGCCGGTTTGAAGTGTTCCGGTCGATCGAATCCGGCGAGGCGATGGTACGCAATCCATTTCACGGCTTGGCCAAGCGGAACGATGCAAGGACGGTATTCAAGCGCGCGCTTGGCCAAGCGCAGTCACTGACACTCTCGGAACTAAAGCGGCGGATTCGGAGGACAGCCAAGTGAGACGACTCCTGCCGCCTCTTCTCGCGCTTGGCTTGGCCAAGGCTGCCATGGCATTTGTGCTGTTCAAGAACGACGATGGTGAACCATTACGCTGGCGTCTGGATGAACTGGATCCGTTGGTGCATCCGAATGTAGTCAACCGGGAAACTCGCGCCATACGCATTCACTTGGCCAAGGACGGTTGGTCAGACGACAACGCTAAATCGGAGTTGAACTCAATCCGCTCCGCCGCTGCGCAGTGGCAGGCGGTGCCGGAAACCATCCTGAAATTCGAGGAGGGCGAATTGCTGGAGCCGGGCGTGGACATTAATGGTGAGGACAACCAAAATGTGATTTTCTGGGTGAAGGAAGCGGCGCCCGGCGGAGCTGTGTTGGTCAACAACGAACGCACGGAGATCAGCGGAGCGCTGGCCGTCACGTTCCCGACTTATTTTGACGACCACACCATTGTCGAGGCGGACATGGTGTTCAACGGCGTTAACCATCGTTGGTTCACCGACTACTCCAATACCTTCTCGAAGGATAATTTCGTCGAGGCCGTGGCGCTGCATGAGTTCGGCCATTTTATCGGGCTGCAACATTCGCCACTCGGTGCCGCCACCATGTTTTCGAGAACGGCAGCCGGGGTGAGCGTCTCGACCGGATTGACGCTGGACGAAGTTGCCGCAGCCCAATCCCTTTATGGAAAAGCCTCGAAGATAAATTCTCGGGGCACGGTTTCAGGCCGCGTTACCATGAGTGGAAAAGGAGTATTTGCGGCAGTCGTCATTATCGAAGATGAACACGGAAACATCATTCAATCGACCGTGACGGATAGAACTGGCGACTACGACATCGAGTCGATTCCGGAAGGGAAATACCGAATGCGAGTTTCCCCGTTGCACTCACCGAATGCGGATCAACCGATGGTGCGCGGCATCGATATTTCGATCGAGCATCAGGGCGCGGAAGTTAACTTCAGGCCCACGGGCATCACCGAAATCAATGTATTCGCTAACGAAGTCACCGATGCGAATTTTGCCGTACACAGGGGCAGTCCTGCGTTCTATATTAACGCCGTGCGCCCGGCCACGACCAAGGAGAACGTGTTCGAATTAGCATTCGAACCGTTTGCCATTAAACGCACCGGGGAGAAGCAATTGATTGGCGTATATTCCCCCACCCTGCCCACGCATTCCGCCAAGCTGCGCATGACCGGGGACGGTCTCACCTACGGAAAAACATCCTTTGATCCGGACGTTTTTGTCGGATTCAACCTAATCACGGTCGAAGTCACCATCGCTAAAAACACCATGCCAGGAGTCCGGAGCCTTTATGTGGAAAAAGGGAATGACAAAACCTACCTGAACGGTTTCGTTGAAATTATCCCAGAGGCAGTAGATTTTGATTTTGATGGCATTGATGATGACTGGCAAAGAACACACTTCCCAATTTTTGCCAGCGAAGAATCGCGGGGTGAAGCCGACCCCGACAATGATGGATATAACAATCGTGAAGAGCACACGACCAACAACGACCCAAACGATCGCCATTCATTTCCTTTATTGGAAATCAACAGCATCACCGTGGACAAAAACGGAACAACGATCCAGTGGGACACCGTCCCAGGTAAGCACTATCAGGTCTGGAAAAAGAAAGATGTAGCCAAGGCGGTCTGGGAAAAAGTTGGCGAACCAATTGTCTCACACAGGGCGTTTACTTTTTTCACCGACCACGAAGAGCGGGAGGAGTTTCAATTCTATCGGGTCCAAGCCTTGCCGTAAGTTTCATCGATACCTACAGTCGCCGTGTATTTGGGATAAGATCATGAAGAGCCACGAAGTAGATTATGAAATAATCGGAGACGACATTCAGGTCGTCGAAGTTGAACTGGATCCGGGTGAAACGGTAATCGCTGAAGCCGGGGTGATGAACTACATGGAGGAGGGCATCGAATTCGAAGCCAAGATGGGTGACGGCTCACAACCTGAAAAAGGGCTGTTCAGCAAACTACTGGATGCCGGTAAACGCAAATTAACTGGTGAGTCACTTTTTATGACTCATTTCACCCACAACGGCGTCGGCAAAAAACGGGTAGCCTTCGCAGCCCCGTTTCCGGGGATGATTTTACCGATAAATCTTGCCGAATATTCCGGCGAATTGTTCTGCCAAAAAGACTCTTTTCTCTGTGCCGCCTTGGGCACCGAACTCGGCATCTCGTTTCAGCGTAAACTTGGAACCGGTTTTTTTGGTGGCGAAGGATTCATTCTGCAACACCTTCGCGGCGACGGCATGGCATTTGTTCACGCGGGCGGTACGTTGGTCAAAAAAGAACTCAGAGGAGAAACGTTGAGAGTCGATACTGGTTGTATTGTCGCATTCACCGGAGGCATCGAGTACGACATCGAGAGAGCCGGAAATCTGAAGTCGATGTTCTTTGGCGGAGAGGGTTTGTTTCTTGCAACATTACGAGGCCATGGAACCGTGATCCTGCAAAGCATGCCGTTCTCGAGGATGGCAGATCGGATCGTCTCCCACGCGCCAAGTACGGGAGGTAGCCGCCAAGGTGAAGGATCGATCCTCGGCGGAATCGGCGACATGATCAGCGGCGACTAATTGAATAATCGTTTCAGGTAACGACCGGTGTGGGAGCGCTTGGTTTTGGTGATTTTTTCGGGTGGCCCTTGGGCGATGATTTCGCCACCGCCCTGACCGCCCTCGGGGCCAAGATCGATCACCCAATCCGCAGCGGCGATCAGGTCGAGATTGTGTTCGATGACCAACACCGTGTGACCCGCATCGACCAAACGCTGGATGACCCCGATCAACCGCCGCACGTCTGCCATATGCAGCCCGATGGTTGGTTCCTCGAGAATGAACAGGTTCTTTTTCGTCTCAGCCTTTAGGCGCGAACTGTCGCTCAATCCACTCAACAAGTGCGTCACCAGCCTGACGCGCTGTGCCTCACCGCCGCTGAGCGTCGGGCTCGTCTGGCCCAGCTTGAGATAACCCAAGCCGGTGTCGCGCAAGGCCTTTAGCGCGCGGTGGATTTTCGGGATCGCCCCGAAAAACTCGGCCGCCTCGTCAACGCTCAACTCCAGCACATCGGCAATCGTTTTGCCATTGTACAAAATATCCAAAACCTCCGTGCTAAACCGGTTGCCCTGACAGGTGTCACACAACATGAACGCCGGTGGCAAAAAATTCATCTCAAGTTTCACCGTGCCGGCTCCCTTGCACTCGGGACAACGGCCCTCTGCGCTGTTGAACGAAAAACGAGCCGGGCCGAACCCTCGCATCCGCGCCTCCGGTACCTGCGCGAAGAGTTGCCGGATCGTGTTAAAAAAACCGACATACGTAGCCGGCACCGATCTTGGCGTACGACCGATGGGCGACTGATCGACCTCATGCACGGCCTTGATCAATTCCGACCCTTCCATCGTTTTGACACCGCGCTTGGTTTTGAGTGCCGCACTCAATTCCGGCAGCATGCACTCCCTTACCATCGTGCTTTTGCCGGAGCCACTGACACCGCTTACCGCAACGAAACGGCCAAGCGGGATGGCCACGGAAAGGTTCTTCAAATTGTTCTTTCGCAGGTTTTTGAAAACCAGCGATGGGGTTTTGTTTTTGCCACCGCGCTTGGCCAAGGGCGGATTCGTCGGTCGCGCTTGGCCAAGCGCTTGGCCGCCATCCCGCTGCCGACCAAGCTCAACGCCAGTTACCGAGTTTTTGTTGCGCAGGATTTGTTTCAACGTGCCACTCGCGACCACCTCGCCCCCCTCCACTCCGGCGCCCGGGCCAAGATCGACGATGAAATCCGCGCGAGCCATCGTGTCCTCATCATGCTCAACCACGACCACCGAATTGCCCCGGGCACGAAGTTTACCCAGCGCATCCAGTAGCTGATGGTTATCGCGGGCGTGCAGGCCGATAGTCGGTTCGTCCAACACATACAACGCGCCGCTCAGGTTCGATCCCAGCTGCGCAGCCAAACGTATTCTCTGGGCTTCGCCGCCACTAAGCGTTGTCACCGAGCGGCCAAGCTGCAGGTAACCCAGCCCAACCTCGTTCAAAAAATTCAGACGTGAGGCAATCTCCGGTAGGATGTCACGCGCGATCTCCCCTTCCCGTCCGCTCCATTTCAGCTTGGCGAACAACTCGTCCGCCGCGGACACAGTCGCCTGCGCAAAGGCATCAAGGGTCGGCTCGGCATCGAACTTCACCCGGGCCGGAACCGCCAATGGCAGCCGAACGGAGCGCGCGAGTGGATTCAATCTCGAGCCGGCGCAGTCGGGACAAATCTCGCGTTGATCCTCAAGCCATTCAAACCAGGTCTCCTCGACAGACTCCTGCGCTTCGCCCCGATCCACCTCCGGCATGTCAAACGTCTCGCCAAACCCGCGGCACGTGGGGCACCAGCCTCGCGGGGAATTATAGCTGAAATCCTTCGGATCGAGCGGCGCGAACGATCGCCCACAGCCGCCGCAGGCATTGCTTGTTGCGTGCACCGTCTCGCCACCAGATTCGTCCACGGCAAACAACGTGCCCTGACCATGCCCAAGCGTTTCGGCAACGATCGCTTCAAGTGCCTTATCGCGTGTCGACTTGATCTGCCCAACCACAACCTCGACGTCGTGTTCACGAAAACGATCCAGTCGCACCGGCTGATCGGTGGGGAGGAATTTACCATCAGCCCGCAATTGCATGTAACCGTTCCGGGCTGCCCATTCGCCGACGTCGGAGTGAAAGCCCTTACGGTTACGGATGCGCGGAGCGAGCAGCCGCAGCGGGCCACGCGCCTTGACCTGCTCTCGGAGCGAACGCACCAGCAAGTCGAGCGTCTGCGCCTGCACCGGCAACTGGCAGTCCGGGCAGTGTATGACGCCAAGCTTTGTGAAAAGAAGTCGGATGAAGTGATGAATCTCCGTGACGGTGGCGACGGTGCTTTTGCCACCGCCGCGCGAGATGCGCTGCTCGATGCTGACGGTCGGCGGCAACCCATGGACGGCGTCGACGTCCGGCCTCGGCATCTGCTCAACGAACTGCCGGGCATAGGCGTTGAGGGAATCGAGAAAACGCCGCTGCCCCTCGGAGAAAAGAATATCAAACGCCAGAGTACTTTTGCCGGAACCACTCACCCCTGTGACCACCACCAGCTTGTCGCGGGGGATGCGGACGGAGATGTCGCGCAAGTTGTGTTCGCGAGCGCCCTCGATGCGGATCCAACGGGAATCGTCAGTCGTGTTTCTCCGCGCGGGCACGGCTCACATCCGCTCGGTGGTCTCGAGGCCAAGCGTTTCAAGGCCGGTCTTGAGCACACGGCCTGCGAGATCGCACAAGGCCAAGCGCTGGGCACGCACCTCGCCCTCGGCCTGCAACACAGGACAATTCTCGTAAAACGAGGCGAAAAAACCGGCGAGTTCGTACAGGTAATTGCAGAGAAAATTCGGTCGGCACTCGTCGATCACCTGTTCCATCACGAGGCCAAAACGCAACAGGTGCTTGGCCAGCGCGACCTCCTCCGCTTGGCCAAGCGCAAAGCTGGTGGGGGGCTCGAGTGTTTCGTTGTCGAGCTTGCGAAAGATGCTGCGGATGCGCGTGTAGGCGTAAAGCAGATACGGCGCGGTGTTGCCGACCAAGGCGAGCATGTTGTCCCAACTGAACACGTAATCGCTCTGGCGATTGCCGGAGAGATCGGCGTACTTGATCGCGCCGATGCCCACCACGCGGGCAATCTCCCGCCGGTCGGCCTCCGGCAGATCCGGGCTCTTTTCCGTCACTGCATCGAAGGCACGTTGCTCGGCCTCGTTGAGCAGGTCACTCAGCCGTATGATTTCACCACTGCGCGTCTTGAACGGTTTTCCGTCCTCACCCAAAATCGCGCCAAACCAGACGTGGTTCAGCTTCATCGTGTGCTGCGGTTTCCAACGGGTGTAGAGCGCGAAGAGTTGTTGGAAATGAAGCTGTTGGCGGCCGTCGGTGACGTAAATGACTTCGCTTGGTTGCCAACTGTTTTCGCGGTGCTCCAGCGTGGCCAGATCGGTGGTGGTGTAGTTCGCGGCACCATCGCTTTTTTGCACCATCGCGGGATGCTTTTTCAGTGCCTTCTGGTCGTTGAAATAGACCACCTTGGCTCCTTCGCTGTCCTCCGCGATGCCGCTCTCTGTCAACTCATCCACCACGCCCTTCAGTCGGTCATTGTAAAAACTCTCGCCCAGCGTCTCGTCGAATTCGACCTTCAACCGGCTGTATATTTCGTCAAACTGATACCGTGACAGGTCGATCATCTCTCTCCAGATACCGAGGTTTTCCTCGTCGCCGTCCTGTAGGTTGACGAGTTCCTGCCGTGCTCGACCAAGGACCGCCTCGTCCTCATCGCAAGCTGAGTTGACGAGCTTGTACAGGCGTTCCATTTCCGCGAGGGCATCGGCGGCCAGGGCATCCCGGTCGAGATGCTCCTTCCAGCCGACGAGTAGTTTGCCGAACTGCGTCCCCCAATCGCCAATATGATTGTCGGTGACGACCTTGTGGCCAAGCAGGCGAAAGGCCCGGGCCAATGTGTAGCCAAGAATTGTCGAGCGGATGTGGCCCACATGCATCGGCTTGGCCACATTGGGCGACGAGTAGTCGATGACAATCGTTCGTGCCGTTTCGGCGGTGCGATAAAAAAGATGTTCCCCCCTTGCAGCACCGACGAGTGCGTCGGAGACCGCTTCCGTCTTCAACCTAAAATTCAGGAAGCCAGGACCGGCGATCTCCACCGGTTCGCAGCAGTCTCCCACATCGAGCGCCTCGACAACCTGCGTGGCAAACTCGCGCGGGTTGAGTTGGTTGCGCTTGGCCAAGCCCATCAGCGCGTTCGTTTGATAATCACCAAACTTGGGTTCCGGGCAGGGCCGCACGAGCACACTCGAGACATCGGCATCGGGCATCAACGAGAGAACCGCCCGCTGCAGTCGTTCCTGTAAAGTCAGTTGGATCACGATCTAAAACTTGGCCAAGCGCTTGGCTTGGGTTGAGGAATCACAGCAGGGCTCAGCCCTCCTGCGAGCTGCGAATGATCTGGTACATCTCGGCGGCGTCCTCGGACTCCTCCAGCGATTTGCGAAACTCCTTCTTGTGAAGCACCTTGGCAATCTTGGCCAGGGTGTGCAGGTGTTTCTGGAATTGCCCCTGTGGCACGAGGAACAACATCACGAGCTTGACCGGCTGATTGTCGAGCGAGTCAAAGTCCACGCCCTGCTTGCTCCGGCCAAACGCTCCGGTGACGTCGTCGATGAGATCCGTTGAGGCGTGTGGGATGCCGATACCGAAACCGATACCCGTGCTCATCGAGGTTTCGCGTTTCTTAACAACCGAGACGATGGCATCGCGGTGTTCCGACTTGATTCGGCCATGTTCGACGAGCAAATCGATCAATTCCTCAATGGCCTCCCAGCGATCGGTTGCCTTGAGTTCCGTGACGACTTGTTCCTTGGTGAGAAAATCAGCCAGCTCCATGATATGCCCAGCCCGGAATCCCGGTTCGGATTAGCTACCTTTTTTACCCCTGCCACACAAGCGCGAACTTCATTGCCAAACCTCCGGCCAACCTCCAAACTGCCGTCACCCGAAATGATTTTGTTTTTAAAAATTGGAAAAGCAGCCTTGGCAGCGGCGATACTTGGAGCATTTGCCAGCGACCTAAGAGCCGAGCAACCGGCGAAAATTCCGTCCGTGGACGTGGTGCTGGAGCGCAACATCAAGGCGCTCGGCGGCAAAAAAGCCATGACCAAAATTAAAAACCGCGAGGCGGTCGGGAATATCAAAATGCCCGCATTTGGCGCCGAGTTACCTGTTATTCTCCGCGCCGCCGCCCCAAATCTCGAAGCCATGGAACTGACCCTTGGTGACGCTGGAGTGGTGCGGGATATTTTCGACGGGAGCAAGGGCTGGACAGAGACCCCGGACGGCAATGTCATCCCCAAAAAGGAACGCGAACTGATCAACAAAAAAACCGAGGCCGATTTTCATGCCGACCTGAATTACAAAAAAAACTATCCAAAAATCAAACAGTTGGGAGTCCAGAAAATCGGGGACAAAGATGTCTACGCACTGAAAATGACCCCGAAGAAGGGCGACCCCGACACGTTCTTTTTTGACGTCAAGACCGGCATGGTCGCCGGCGTCGACTCGACCGCTGAGATGCAAAACATGGAGGTCAAAACCCGTGTACTCTTCCACGACTACAGGAAAGTGGATGGTGTGCAAATTCCATTCACGATCGAGTTGGTCGAGCCGAAGTTTGCCGCGTTCACCATCACCATCGAGAAAATCAGGCACAACGTGAAGCAGACTTCCGATTGGTTCAAAAAGTCCAAATGAGCGAACGCGAATCCATTTGCGCCGACATCATCGACGAAGGTCTCGTGGCAATCGTGCGCGTCCCCCGTACCGAACTGGCGCTGCCACTCGCGAAGGCATTGGTGGGCGGAGGTATTCGCGCCGTGGAACTGACCATGACCATCCCGAACGCGCTTGATGCGATCCGCGAGATCGACCGCGAATTGGGCAACGACATCCTGCTCGGCGTCGGCACGGTAATCGATGACAACACCTGCCGGGCCGCCATCGATGCCGGGGCAAAGTATGTCATTAGTCCCGTGACCAAGCCCTCGTTGGTTGAAGCCGCACACGCACTCGATCGACCGGTCATGCTCGGTGCATACACACCCACCGAGGCGCAAACAGCCCACGAGGCCGGCTCCGATTTCATAAAGATTTTCCCGGCGGACACGCTTGGCCCAGGCTACATCAAGGCGCTCCTCGCCCCGCTGACGCATTTGCGCATCATCCCCACCGGCGGAGTCAACCTCGACACGATGGAATCATTTCTCGCAGCCGGCTCGACTGCGCTTGGCATCGGCTCGTCACTTTTAAAAAAGGAGATCATCGACAACGAAAACTGGCCGGAGCTAGAGCGCTTGGCCAAGCGACACGCAGACAAGCTGGCTGAGTTGAAAACCCAACTGGGCCGCTGATCGCTTGGCCAAAGGGCTTTACCGCCAGCACCGGTTTTGATACCCAATCTGCCGTGACTGAAACACATTCCATCGGTTTCATTGGTGCGGGGAAGATGGCAGCCGCCTTGGCCAAGGGCCTGGTGAACGCCGGTCTTGCCTCCCCGGAAAAGATGATCGCCAGTGACCCGATGGCAGCTGGGCGGGATGCCTTTGGCCAAGCGCTTGGCTGTGAAACCACCGATTCCAACGCTGATGTGTTGGCCAAGGCCAAGGTCATTTTTCTGGCGTTCAAGCCGTATCAACTCGATGAAGCCACCAAGCCGGTGCTCGACCAATTCACCGACGAACACCTCGTCATCTCCATCCTCGCCGGCGTGCGCTTGGCCAAGCTCGACGAGGCGTGCGGCCGTCGCGCCCGGGTGGTTCGCGTGATGCCGAATACGCCAGCATTGGTCGGCGAAGGCGCCTGCGGCTACGCGCTTGGCCAAGCGGCCACTGCAGAGGACAGCGAGTTGGTGAACCGCCTACTCTCATCGGTCGGCATCGCTTACGAGGTGAAAGAGAATTTGATCGACGCCGTGACCGGCCTCAGCGGCAGCGGCCCGGCCTACGGCTACACAGTGATTGATGCGTTAAGTGACGGCGGCGTCGCGGCCGGACTGCCGCGGGACATCGCCACGCGGCTCGCCGCACAGACGATGCTTGGTGCGGCGAAGATGGTGCTGGAGACCGGCAAACACCCCGGCGAGCTCAAAGACATGGTCTGCAGCCCCGGCGGAACCACGATCGAGGGAGTGCACGAACTGGAAGAAGGCGGCGTTCGAAGTGCCTTGATCAACGCCGTGCGCGCCTCGGCCGAACGGGCCATTGAACTGGGTCAGGATTAATTTCTCGATGGCATTCCCTCCCCCAAGCGAAAAGCAGGCAAGAATCCTCTGGACCTCTGTCACGGCTTTGGCGATTGGGATTCTGCTCGCGCTCATCGCGTTGCTGCTGCTCGGCGTGGCGTGGGTGGCCAACACCCTGTCCTCGGTGCTGGTGCCATTGGCAATCGCCGGCATCGTGGCGTACCTGCTCGATCCACTGGTTGATTGGTTCCACAAAAAACGCGGCATGCACCGCCAGAGTGCGATCATTCTTGTATTCACAATCGCGCTGCTGCTCGTGGGGGGACTCGTGGCCTCGGTGGTGCCGGCATTAATCGGTCAGGCAAGCAAACTGACGACAGAGTTCCCCAAGAAGGCGAAGGTGTTTCAACAAAAAGTAACCTCCCTGATGCAGCCTGACACGTCTGACGGATCCACCAACTCACCCCCCAGCACGGTTTGGTTCGAGACCTCAAAGGAGTGGGTGCAGAGCGTGGGGTTAACGAACGAGAAGGCGAGGGAGTTTACGGTCGAGGCCGTTTCAAAAATCTCCACCTGGCTGCTGGAGCAATTAAAAAAAGTGTCTTCGCTGTTCGGCTTTCTTGCCGGGCTGGCTCTGGTGCCGGTTTATGTTTTTTATTTCCTGCTCGAGAAACGAAGCATCAAGCGCAACTGGACGGACTACCTCCCGGTGCGCGAGTCGAACATCAAGGACGAAATCGTGTTCGTGCTGCACGCGATCAACGACTGCCTGATCGTGTTCTTTCGCAGCCAAGTTCTTGTGGCGATGTGTGTTGGCGCGCTGTTAACCGTGGGCTTTCTCGCGCTGGGGCTGGATTACGCAATCCTGCTGGGTGTCATGGCCGGGTTGCTCGGAATCATCCCGTACCTCGGTGTCGCGCTGAGCATCATCCCGGCGTTCATCCTCTCGATGGTTCAATTTGTACCGGATGACGGCTGGCTAAAGCCAATCCTGATCCTAGTTTGGTTTGCCATTGTACAGGCGATGGAAGGTCTGTTTATCTCCCCGAAGATTATCGGAGATCGCGTGGGTTTGCATCCGCTGACCATTATCGTCGCAATCATGATCGGCACGACTCTACTCGGCGGAATCGTTGGTGGCGTGTTAGCCATCCCGCTAACGGCGGCACTACGAACGCTGATGTTCCGCTACGTGTGGGTCGATCGCGTTCACACCCGCGACGGAAACGAAGGCACGGCTGCCACGTGATTCGACTTTCAACCGGGCACACTATCCAGTAATCACGCGCCGGCGACATTGTTTTGAGCAACAACCCACCAGCTACTGACCAGAAACCGAACGGAAACGGGGAACGGCTGCGAATTTATTTCCTCCCAAACCTGATGACCGCCGGCAACCTGTTGTGCGGTTTTCTCGCATTGTGGTACATCGTCAAAGTGACGCCACCGGTGGGCACAGAGACTTCGTTCGATGCGGAAAAGATCATGCCGGCGCTTTGGCTGATCCTTGGCGCGTTTGTTTTTGATGGACTCGACGGCCGGATCGCGCGGCTGATCGGTAAGGAAAGCCCGTTTGGCCTCCAGTTCGATTCGCTGGCCGATATCATCTCGTTTGGCGCTGCCCCGGCGTTCCTGATGCAACGGGTGATCCTGCACGAATTCGAACGGCTCGGACTAGTGGTCGCCTCCGTGTACCTGCTCTGCGGCGCGCTCCGGCTGGCCCGGTACAACTGCCTCGCCGCGATGCCCAACTCTGGCAACAACAAGGAATTTCTGGGTTTTCCCATTCCCGCCTCGGCCGCACTGGTTGCATCATTAACTATCTTTTTCATCTGGCTCGAGGGTAAGGAAATGACCGATACGATTTGGCGCTGGGTGCTCCTATCCGTGCTGGTTTTTCTCTCGGTAATGATGGTCAGCGAGGTCAAGTACCCCGCGTTCAAGACGCTCGACTTTCGCACGCGCCGGCCGTTCACCAAATTCGTGGTCGCTGTCACGAGTGTCGCCTGCCTCGTGGTGCTTTGGGAATACATCGTGCCGGTTGTGTTGCCGGTCATTTTTACCTCGTACCTCGTGTACGGATTCATCAGGCCCAAGTTGTCTCGGAAATTAAGGAGGGAAATTGAAGAGGAAGACTTCGACGAAGACTAGCCCGGGAGGGATTTCACAATGACACCCGAGCAGTACGCCATGGCGATTGGCGCGGGGGCACTGACCGGGTTCATTTGCGCCGTACCGGTCGGGCCGGTAAACGTCGCAATCATGGAGGAAGGCATCCACGGCGGACGCGGGCGGGCGTTCATCATGTCAGCCGGCGCGCTGATCATGGAGTTGATCTACTGTGTCATCGCGTTTGGTGGCTTCGCCAATCTCTTCGATGACAAGCTCATCCGTGCCACGGTCGAGTTGGTCAGCCTGCTCGCCGTCAGTTTCTTTGGTGTGAAATACCTGATGACAGACACAGTAGCCGTCCAGGGCAAGCGCGCCAAAGTCGTCGAACAGCGACTGCACCCGCATACAGCATTCTGGACCGGCTTCGTCCGTGTGCTCGTCAACCCGAACGTCCTCCTTTTTTGGATCATGATCTCCGCCGTGCTGCTGGCCAACGACACTCTGCAACCAGCTTGGCAAAGCCGCATGGCCTGCGCCGGGGGGGCAGGCCTTGGCATCGGCGCATGGTTCACAATGTTGGTGATCGGCAGTGCCCGTGTCCGCAACCGCTTTTCGGACAAGACGCTGGTGAATTTCTCCCAAGTTTCCGGCGTTCTGTTGCTGCTGCTGGCTGTCGTGATCGCCGTACGGCTGATCGGCACTGTGGCCCAAGGCAACTGACCCGCTTGGCCAAGCGCTTGGCCAAGGTCAACCAGCGGCCTTCTTGAGCGCGTCCAACACAATGCCCGGCGTGAGCACCTCGGGCAGCACCTGCGCCTGTTGCCCCGTGTCCGGCGAAAACACCAGCACCAGTGGCACCCCTGCCCTGTTCCACTTGTTCAACTCGTGCGTGATGTAATCCGGTCGCCTCGTGTAGTCGGCGCGAAACGCCTTTACATTTTTCTCCGTCATCACGGCCCGGACGGACTCAATATCGATGCTGGATTTTTTGTTGGCGATGCAGGTAATGCACCACTTGGCAGTGAAATCCACCAGCACCGGCTGGCCATCTTCCCGTGCCGCCGCAACCGCCTCGGGCGACCATGTGTGCCACTCGATCCCCCCGGGGAAATCCTGCACCACCCCTGCCGATCTTGAGTCTGGATCGATCGGGTTACGCCACTGCAATTGCCCTTCCAGACCAAACACGACGCCCCCCAGTGTCATCAATCCCGCCAACGCCAGCGCAAGCCCTTTGCGCCGCGTACCGCGCTGAAAAAACTCGCCAAAAATCCAGACTGCCATCGCCAGCAGGGTCAGAAAAATCCCGAACCACAAAATTCGGTCGCCGTAATATTCGTAGGTCAGCATGAACAACCACATCGCCGTCCCGAGCATCGGGAACCCCATGGCAATCTTGAATTTTTCCATCCACGGCCCCGGCTTGGGCAAAAAGCGCAGCCACTTCGGATTCCAACTGAGGACGACGTACGGCAGAGCAAGCCCCACCGCCACAGCAATGAACATCAACACAATCACCCCGCTTGATTGCAAAAACGCGAAGCCCAACGCCGGGGCCAAAAACGGCGCGGTGCAGGGCGTCGCCAAAATTGTCGCGAGCACGCCGTTAAAAAACGCCCCCCCGGCTCCCTCCCTCGAGGTAACCGAACCGGCCGCCACGCCCACCGAGCCCAGTGTGACTTCAAACAACCCGAAAAGATTCAGCGCCACCAACGTGACGAGGATCGTCAATAGCACCACGAACTGTGGGTTCGACATTTGCATCCCCCAACTCGCCAACTCACCGGCGCTCTTCACCCCGATCACGAACCCAGCCAAAATCAAAAATGACACCAGCACCCCCGCGCCGTACAGCATACCGAGCAGGCGCACTCTCGCCGGCGACTCCTGACTTTGGTTCACGAACCCCAGAATTTTCAGCGAGATCACCGGCAACACGCACGGCATCACATTTAAGATGATTCCGCCGAGGAATGCGTAAAGCAGCATGAGACCAAGCGATTGACTCGGCGCTTCCGAGGTCGGTCCGACTGTAGCTGACGTGGTTGTCGTCCCTTCTGTTTTCGTCCCCGCTGTTGGCACGGGGCTGTTGGCATCCGCCGCGATCGGTAGCGACACCTCTACCGCACGGGTTACATCGTGATCTTTTAGGTGGAATACCAACAGGCCGGCAATCGTGCTTGGCCAGTCACCTTCAAATTTCAATACCGTTTTCTCCACCTGCAACCTGCCCTCGGCGGTGGTGCTGATTGTGCTCTCCGGGGATAACTCGAATGGCTCATACGGTAGCGAGAAAAAATCGGCATCCTCCTTGGCTTCGCCGGGATCGAACTCGATAATCAATTTTCGTTCGTCATCCTTTGCCACGCCTCCCCACCAGGCTTTGGCTGTGGAATTTTCCTCCTTCGGCTTGGGCAATTTTTTCTGCCACTGCCTGAGCACTTGCGCAGAGGCGGATTCCTTGGCCGCTTGGCCAAGCACAAGCTTAATGCTGACCTCCTGATCACGTGGGTTGCACTGTTCCTTGCACTCCAGCCACTCCACCTTGCCCGTAATCTCCGCTTGGCCAAGCGGCGCATCCGCAGCAACGGTCAACGGCACCAGCAACACGGTCTCATTGTGGTAGCCGTACCCGGTGGAGCCAAGCGACATGAATTTCTCCGGAACCGGCCACTGGATTTTTCCGGCGGTGATGCCCTCTGGTAGCGTCCACTTCACCGATGTCGGCAAACCAGCTGCACCGGGATTGAGCCAGTAGGTGTGCCAGCCCTTATCCATCTTCAACTCGATCCCGGCCGTGATCTTTGAGCCCGGCTTGGCCGTGACATGGGAGAGTAGCAGTTTGGCCTTGGTCGCCGCCTTGGCTACGCCTGCCTGCCCGCCACCAAACGGGTCGCCAAACTGAGCCGGGACGTTCACCGCGAACAATAGCGAAACAAAAAAAGTGAGAACAACGACCCTCATGGGGAATTAGGATGCCATCCCAAGGGGAATCGTTCAATTACGGACAGCCAATCAGACTACCTCGGTGGGGCAGCTTGGCAGGGATTTCAGGAAAATGTCGCCGTAGCGCTTGGTCAGCACACGATTGTCCAGCACGACAACCATGCCGTTATCGCTCTTGGTGCGGATCAAACGGCCGACGCCTTGGCGAAACTTCAGCACTGCCACCGGCAGGGAAAACTCCATGAACGCGTTGCCATCACGCGCCTCGATCGCCTCGATCTGGGCCTCGACCAGCGGGTGATCCGGCACCATGAACGGCAGGCGCGTGATAATCACGTTTCGCAATGCCTCTCCGGGAACGTCGACCCCCTGCCAAAAACTATCCGTGCCAAACAATACCGACCGATCGTCGGCCTTGAACCGCTCAAGCATCGTCGATCGCGGCACACCGGTTCCCTGCACTAGGCATTCAATGCCGCGCTCTCGAAAAAAGCCCTCCAACTCTTCTGCGAGATCACGCATCAGCCGGAAGTTGGTGAACAACACGAACGCCCCCCCGTCACTGAGGTTAACGAAGTGGCGGATCTGCTTCGCAACAGCATCCCGGAACTCCGGCTCACGCGGATCCGGCATCTTGCCGGCGATGAACAGTTTCATCTGTCGCTCATAGTCGAACGGCGAACCGACCTGCATCGCCCGCACCGCCTCGGCCCCAATCAGGCCTGCAAAATAATCCAGTGGGTTGGCGCCCTTTCGGGCCGATCTTTCGGATTGCACGTCGCTCAGAGCCAAAGTCGCACTCGTCAGGACAACCGGCGAACTGCAGCGGAACAGCCTCCGCCGGAGATGCACCGCAACATCAATCGGCGCGGCGTTCAGCGAAAGGATCGTGTTGGCCTTGCCCGATTTTTCCACCCAGTAAACGTGCTCCTGCGATGCCTGCGATAGAAATAACTGCACCCCCTCACGCAACTCACCAACGCGGCGATTGAATTCGGCCAGCTCCTGCCCTGTATCGGCATCGTCCGTCTCATCGCGTAGTTGTACCAGTGCCTCGCGCACCCGCTGGAGCGGCAGCGTCAACGTGTCGTCGATCAATTCCGCATGGCGCACTCGCAGTTCCTTCCACGATGCAGATTTGTTCGCCCCGTAAGTTTTGGACTTGGTCTGCCGTTCGCTCAACTCGTCACACGCGACCTCGAGTTCACCAAAGAACTGCTCCATTGCCGACTCGGCATCCTCGACCATGCGCGTCGCCTTGCCGGAACGCAACAGGCCAAGCA
>CAJXAU010000008.1 GCA_913050205.1 uncultured Verrucomicrobiota bacterium | reverse complement strand
CTCGCCGCGGGCAACAACCTCGACCGGCTCGGCGGCAAGTCACTCGAGTTGACCGACAAAAAGAATGTCCGCCGGACCGTCTACGGCCGCGTCAGCCGCAAGAAACTCAACGATATGCTGATGCAGTTTGACTACCCGGACGCCAACGTCCACGCGGCCAAGCGCTCCGCCACGACGACCGCGGTGCAAAAGCTGTTCGTGTTGAATAACCCGTTCATGGTCGAGCAGGCCAAGCGATTGGCCAAGCGCGTCGCCGGCGAAGGCGTGGCTGCCAGTGCCGAGCAGGTGCAGTCGATTTACAGCATTCTTTACAGCCGCCAGCCAAGCGCGGCCGAGCTGGACTTGGCGCTTGGCTTTCTCCAGTTGCCCGCCGAGAGTCAACTCACCCGCTGGGAGCAGTACTCGCACGCGCTGTTGGCCGCCAACGAGATGAGCTACATCGATTAATGAACGCCCCGTTTTCAACCGAGATCAACCGCCGCGAGATGCTTCGCCGCTGCACGGCCGGCTTTGGCACGCTTGGTCTCGCCGGACTGCTCGGCCGAGAACAAGCCCGTGCCGCCGGCAACGTCGGCCCACACTTCGCGCCCAAGGCCAAGCGGGTGATTTTCCTGTTCATGAACGGTGGGCCGTCACACGTCGACACGTTCGACCCCAAGCCGGCGCTGGCCAAGCATGAGGACAAACAGCCGACCGGCAAGATTTACAAGAAGCCAAACTCGTCCGGATTCATGCCGTCGCCGTTCAAGTTCAGCCGCCACGGCCAGAGCGGGATCGAGGTCAGCGAGTCGCTGCCATATCTCAGCCAGGTCATCGACGAATGCTGCGTGATCCGCTCGATGTACACCGATGTTCCCAATCACGAACCGGCCCTGCTGCAGATGCATACCGGTAACGTGCAGCCGATCCGGCCCTCAATCGGGTCATGGCTACAGTACGGCCTCGGTTCGTTGAACGACAATCTACCCGGATACGTCGTGTTGCGGCCCACGAACAAAATTGTTGTCGGGCCGGCGCTGTGGAGTAATAGCTTCCTCCCGGCCCAGCATCAGGCGGCAAGCGTCATTACTGCGGACATGAAAGTCGACAAACTAGTGGCCAACGTCCGTAATACCACTCTCACAAATCGCGAGCAACGCCAGCAACTCGACCTGCTCAACCGGCTCAATCAACTGCATCTGGCCAAACGAAATTATGACCTCGAGTTAAACGCGCAGATCAAGGCCATGGAAACCGCCTACCGAATGCAGTTCGAAGCAATGGACACGTTTGACGTTGAGAAAGAAAGCGCCGCGACACGCGACAAGTACGGCCGCACCCCGTTCGCCAACTCCTGCCTGCTTGCGCGCCGGCTGGTCGAGAGCGGTGTCCGCTACGTCGGCGTCTACTACGTCAACAACGGCAACCAACCGTGGGACACACACCAGAATCACAACTCCGGCCACACGAAACTTTGCAAAGACAGTGACAAGGCCACGGCTGCGCTCATCTCGGACCTGAAGGAACGGGGCCTGCTCGAGGACACGCTGGTCATTTGGGGTGGCGAATTTGGCCGCACACCCTACTCCCAGCAAAAGGAAAAAAAGAATGCCGGACGTGACCACCATAGTACGGCGTTCTCAATGCTGCTCGCCGGGGGGGGTGTCCGCGGCGGCATGACCTACGGAACGAGTGATGAATTCGGTATGCACGCGCAGGAAAACCGGATGCATGTCCACGACTTTCACGCCACGATTCTGCACCTCATGGGAATAAACCACGAGAAGCTCACCTACCGCTGGAGCGGACGCGACTTCCGGTTGACGGACGTCCATGGCAACGTCGCCCACGACATCATCGCCTAGAAACATGAAACGAGACAACCGAGGGTTCACCCTGATCGAATTGCTGGTGGTCATCGCCATCATCGCCATACTGGCCGGACTGCTCCTGCCTGCTTTGGCCCGCTCTAAGGGCAAGGCCCGGCAGACCGTATGCATGAGCAACCAGAAACAACTTGGCCTCTCCACCGCGATGTACGCCGAGGATTATGATGACAAGTTTCCCATCTCCACAACGCCACACAGTGTTCAGAATCACGCAAGATGGCTGACCAGCATGCACGACGCCGGCTACCTCGGGACGATGGATCTGTTTTCCGATCCCGCCGATGTGGAGGGCACGTACAACATCGTCAAGATGAGAACCCGACGAATCGTGGTGGGCAAACGCAGCCGGGACATTGTGTTTTCCTATGGGGCAAACGAACAGATGATCGGACCATCGGATCATCGGTATAAAAAAATCAGCCAAGTTCCCGACCCCGACAAAATATTCTTCTTCGGCTGTGCCACATACATGGTCGTCCCGCACTGGGATCATGAACGGGTCTATAACGCCAGCGGACCTCATCAACCCAGTTCGTCTTCCAATCCGCCCAATGGACTGTACGCCCGGCACAACTCCGGGGGCAAAGGTCGTGTCGACGAAAAAAGCAAAGGCGGTAGCAACATAACGTACGTCGATTTGCATTACGAATTCCGGAATCAATATCACATCGACAAAAAACTTTGGTGGTACAAAAACCACCGGCCACTTTGATTATATGAACTCACAACACATCACACGACGACGATTCATCAATACCACCCTCACCGCGGCAGCGGCTGCCGGGGCCACTTGGTTTGATGTCCCCCAACTCCTCGCGGCCAAGGGCAAAAAAGCCTCACTCAAGAAATACGGCGGCTTCCCGATGGGCATCCAGAGCTTCTCCCTCCGTGGATTCGGCGTGGACGGGGCGATGGAGCAAACCAATAAGCTTGGCCTCCACTTCATCGAGTTCTTTGGCGCACATTTCCCGATCACCAAGGACAAAATCAAGATTGGGGAGATGAACAAAAAATTGGCCAAGTTCGACATGACCATCAGCGCCCACGGCGTCAACGGCTTCGGCTCCGATCACGCGAAAAACGAGGTGACATTTCAGTTCGCCAAATTGGCCGGCATCAAGAACATCTCGGCGAACCCCTCACCCGATTCGTTCGACAGCCTCGACAAACTCGTCGCAAAATACGACATCCGCATCGCCATCCACAACCACGGCCCGGGCGCACTGTACGACAAGATCGAGGACGGCCTCAAAGCAGTCAAGGGACACGACAAGCGCATCGGATTCTGCGCAGACCTCGGTCACTACATTCGCTCCGGTGAAGATCCAGTCGAGGTCATCAACAAACTCGGCGACCGTCTCTACGGCATCCACTTGAAGGATTTTGCCGAACAAAAAAGGAGCACGCATGGCGTGATCATCGGCAAGGGCCATCTCGACGTCGCAGGAGTTTTCAAGGCGCTCAAGAAAGTAAAATTCCCAGCCGACGGTGCGTTGAGCCTCGAGTACGAGGAAACCCCCAACGATCACCCCAAGCTCCTGGGCGACATCCGAGAGTGCCTCGCCATCGCCGCCGAGGGAGCCCAAAAGGCAGCCGGGAAATAACGTCCAATCTACCGCTTGGCCAAGCGCCATTCGCTTGGCCAAGCACTAAAAAACGGGCTCGTTTGAGCCCGTTTTTTTTCAATTAGAGTTTCGGATTTTGCCTCAGCCTTTGCCGAGGAGATGCTTGTCCATCCGATCGTGGATTTCTTTTATTCGATCCCGTTTGCCACCGCCGACCTCAGCTGTGGACCAACCGGTGAACCCGATCTCACCCAGTGCCTTACGGACGTCCGGCCAGTCAACATCGCCGTCACCGATTTTGCAAAAGCCGTTTGATTTGCCCCAATCCTTCACGTCCAGCTTCACAATCCGTTTACCAAGCGTACGGATCCAATCGGCCGGCTTGCCGAAGCGTTGGTGGTTGCCGATGTCGAAATAGCTCCCCACCCAGGGGCTGTTGATCTCGTCCAGATACTTGGCCAATTGATCCGCGGTTTGGTTATTGTCTCCTTTCGGGTCGTACAGGAAACCATTCCACACATTTTCGATCAGGATGTGGATACCCAGCTTGGCCGCCAACGGGATCGCAAAATGGATTTGCTCAATGGAGCGATCCCAAACCTGTTCGGCATTCTCGTTTTTGGCATCACGCACCGCACCGGGGACAAGCAGCACGGCTGATCCCCCGACCTTGCTCGCGTCGTGGATCGCAGTTTTCAGCCCCTCCAGCCCTTTGCGACGGGTGGCTTTGTCCGGTGACGACAATCGCGTGCCCCAGTGAATGGAATCAACCACGCCGTGTATGGGAAATTCGGTTACGCGGCTGGCAGCCAAGGCTTCGTCTTTGTTAACGCCGCCAGGACTGTTGAGTTCCACACCGTCGTAGCCGATCTCCTGCAGCACCTTGAATTTTTCGACGATGGAGAGTTTCTCCCCGAACATCCCGAACTTGATTGATTTCAGAATGCGAGGTTTCAGGCTTGGCTTGGCTGCCTGCGCTTGGCCAAGCGCGGGCAACGCCGCTGCTGCCAAGGCCAAGCCGCTGGCTTTACCGAATTCCCTGCGATTTAGTTTTACAGACATTGGATTAGACAAACGGTGTGATTCCGGGTTGAGCCACTGGCGGCGGAGTGTGCTTGCCGCTCTCCCAGTTCATGTCCTTCGGGTAACGATCTTCCTTAGAGTTGAGCGCTTGTTCGTAGGTGATCTCCTTGCCGGTGTAGGCCGCAGTACGTCCCATGATTGCCATCATCGTGCTGAGTGCCATGCGCTCACCGTTGTTGATCGGCTCGCCATCGCGGATGGACTTGAACAGCTCGTTGTGCTCGACCTGATACATGTTCTCGCGTTTGCCTTCGTACTTCCATCGGCCCTTGGAGTTCTCGATGAAGACACCGCGGGCAATGTCACCGCGCCCCTTTGTGCCGAGCAGGTAATCGTTGTTTTCGTTATGACAACGACGTTGCTGGCGCTGTGCCATGTAGGCGCGAACCCCTTTCGGGTACAAATAATTCACCTCGATATGATCGAAAATATTACCGCTGTGATTCGGGATGCCGCGCCCCCCAACAGCTGTACAACTCACCGGCGGAGTATCGCCCATGGCCCACGCGATTTTGTCGACGCTGTGCACGGCCTGCTCCACCAAACCGTCTCCGCTGAGCCAAGTAAAGTTGTACCAATTACGCACCTGCCACTCGATGTCGCTCCAGTTTTCGTCACGGGCGGAGTCCGGGCGCATCGGCTTCACTGGACCGGTCAGGTAGGTCGCGTAGATTGACTGCACATCGCCAATCTCTCCACCGAGAATTCGCTCGTAAAACGCGCGGCGCTCAAACTCGTAGCGCCAGCAGAAACCAGCCACGATCGCGAGGTTCTTTTGTTTCGAAATCTTGACCGACTCGAGGATCGAGCGCACGCCCGGGGCATCGGTGGCCATCGGCTTTTCGATGAAGCAGTGCTTGCCAGCCTCGACCACCGCGCGGAAATGCAACGGGCGAAATCCCGGGGGCGTCGCGAGAATCACCATGTCCACCCCGCTGTTGATCAGCTTTTGGTAGGAATCCAGTCCCACAAATTGATGCGGCACATCCACTTTCTTCTCATGCTGCTTTTTGAGGATATTCACCGCACGGTCAACCTTGTCAGGAAAAACATCCGCAACCGCAGTCAGTTTGACGTTGTTATCAGCCGACAACGCTTGGTTCGCCGCACCGGTTCCCCGGCCACCGCAGCCGACCAGGCCGACTCGTATTGTGTCGCTGTTTTGCGCGTAGGCGCTGCTGCGTGAGATGAAGTTAAACGTCGCCGCGCTGGCGACTGCAGCCGTGGAGGACGTCTTTAGGAAGTCCCGGCGGTTGGCTTCGTTAAGAGGTGTAGTCTTGCTCATATCCGAAATTAAAGACGGGACGCTACGCCTGCGCTTGGCCAAGTGCAAGTCCGCGCTTGGCCAAGCGGGCGGCGGCCCAACAAAAAAAGGCGGACTGTATCAGCCCGCCTTTTCTTCAAAATATTTTAGCTTACTTGATCGCCGAGAAATCGGTTCCCGAAAGGAATTCGTTTTCGATCTTCTTCACCAACCGACCATCCTTGGTTGAAGCCTTGTAGGCTTTCTTCCAGACCGGGTCGTTAATGAATCCCTGCCACGCCTTTTTTCGGGCTTCCTTGTTGGGGTAGGCGAGGATGTACACCAGCTTGTTTTCCTTGTTATCGACCGGTGTCCAGTAACCAATATTGGTCATGCCGTGCTTCTTGAAGAGTGCCACGGTGTGGTCGCGAAACCGGGCCTTCAGCGCATCCAATTTGCCTTCGTTGGCGTAGTAGGTGCGAATTTCAAAATAACGGTTCTTCTCCTCCGCCCGTGCGGATTCCAGACCGAAAAAAGTGCTGACAAATAAAGCCGCCAGCAACGCCGTGAACGTGTTTGTTTTTTTCAACATAGCTCGAAGAGTTCGCGGCGCATCGCACCACCCCGACCGAGCCATGTCAATCAAAGTTCCATGACCTCTTCAATGTCAGGGTCAATCGGGACAGGCCGACTGCACATCGAAATACCGATGAAAAGGGTTAGAGAAACCAGCAATGCCACTGCACCGGGATCAATCTCAAACGGCATGGGGACCTCGAAAAACTTGATCGAAAAATTGACCAACAAACTGACGACGATCGCCACGCAGGCGGCAACCGGTGTCGCGCGTTTCCAATTCAATCCGATGCCTACCACGGGTACCAGCGCCGCCGCAAATGTCCCCCAACCAAACGCCGCCAGCAACCCGACGAGTTCCCCGCCGTAAAGCCCAAACCCGGTCGCAATCAACGCGATTAGCACAGTGGCCACCCTCGCACAAAGCAGTTCACGTTTCACGGTTTTGCCGAACGCCTTGGGGATATCATGCACCACAGCAGCCGCACCGATGTTGAGGAAGACGTCCACGGTCGACATGATCGCAGCGAACAACCCGGCGAAAACCACCCCGGACAAAAAAGGGCTGGTGTAGTTCGTTAAAAATTCCGGAGCAGCCTGATCCGCAGCGGACAATGTCTCATGGTTTCCCTGCAGCACCAGCGCGCGCATCGCCAACCCAATTCCAATCCAAAGCAGTGCGGTTATCCCAAACCCGATCACCGTGATCGGCAGCGACCATCGGGCGTCCGCCACATTACGGTTCATCATAAACTTGGTTACAATGTGCGGTTGCCCGGCCAAGCCAAGCGCGAACACAAAATAAAATGAAAGACAGCCAATCATCCCCTTCGTGCCCCAAGGACTCATCGCGCCGGGGTCGTCCTTGATAATCGTTTCGGACATACCGGCGAAACCGCCTTCGACCGCATTGAACGCCGCAATAAAAACCAAAAGCGCCGCGACCAGCATAATCGCCCCCTGCACGAGGTCGGTATAAACCGACGCAATAATCCCGCCGGATACACAGTAAAACACGAGCAATGCAACCGAGATCAGGGCACAGGCTCCGAGCGACAGGTTCACGAAATCTGCAAGTAAGATTTGGAGTACCGTGGCCATTGCTACCACCTGCGCCGACATGTATCCGACCACGCCAAGAAGGATCGCCAGCGCCGTCAACCCGCCCGCCGCCGGGCTTTTGTAGCGGGCCATCACCACGTCCGGCAGCGACACGGCATCGCGCAACTCAGCCATCAACCTCAGTCGCTTGGCCAACAGGTAAAACGCCAGGGGATAACTCAGCGTCACGCAGATGATCATCCAAAACGACGTGCTCCCCATCGAATAAACCATTCCCGGCCCACCCACAAAACCGAAGCCGCTCATGGTGGACGACATGACCGCAATCGCGGTCACAAATACTCCAAGACTCCGGCCAGCGATGAAGAAGTCGTGCGTCGACTTGGTCCGCCGCATCGCCCATAACCCCACACCGATGCACAGCAAAAAATAGGCAAACACAAACGCGACGATGATAGTCGAACGTGATTCGTCCATTACTCGCCACCCTCCCGTTTTTTGGCTGAGCGACTGCGTTTCAGCAATGAATCAAACTTCGCCTGATCTTCCGGCGAATAAACCCAGCGCTGAAAACCAAGCACCCACACCACCACGAACGCCGACGGAAATATGACCAGTCCGAATAATTGCCAGTTGACCGGAGAGGAAAACCATCCACTCACGACGTGTTCGTCGGCAACAGCATAGCTGCGATAGGCGATCATCATCCCGGTGAACGCGACAAGACTTAACACCGTGGCGATCGTGATGTCCCTCAACGCAATCCGTTTCACTCCAAGTGTAAAACCGGCACCCGCCGCGATGATCGTCAAATAGCCCACGACCATCCCCGGAGTCCAAACGCCAAGATCGCGCTGCATCCCACCGCTCGTCCACATTTTTAAATGCTCTGCATGCGGCTTGGCCAAGCCGGCAGTGGTCTCCGCCGTGAACGACGCCCAAACCAATGCCCCCACGATGCCAAGGCCACAGATTAGGATGATCAACGGGGCTTTCCTCATTCGCCCTTCTCCGCTTGGCCAAGCGGCTTGAACACTCGACCAAAATAATCGCCCACTTCTGCGGCAATCTCGTCGCGCGCGGTTTCCGGCTCAACCCCGGCCAAGGCCTTGGCCAAGCGCTTTTTGAACTCGAGTTGCATCTGCCGTGCAATCTGGATGCGCTGCGCCTGCGGCGAACCGGCCCCGTGCAGAGACTCGGTCAAGTAACCTACCGCGTTCCGGCCAAGCGTCATGTTTTCAATCAAACGCAGAATCCGGACGCGATCTTCGGTACTCACTTCGCTGCGGCCCTTGAGGTATTTTTCTATCAACGGCCCGGTTTCGCTATCGCGAAAATCCTTCTCAGACGGCAGCGTCACCATCAGGCCACCGGCCAAGTCCTGAGCCAATCGACTAATCTCATAGGGGAACCGCGTGACGTGATGCTTGCAGACGTTCGCCAGCATTTCGTCGTTGAGAAAATTACCGCTTCTGGTCTGGTGCGCCTGCCACGAGGAGGCGATGCCCGTGCCGTAAATCGTCTCGTTGAGGTGGGTCATCTCCACCAGTTTGTCGCGGATGTGCGACGCCTTTTCCGCGCCGTTGTATTCGGCCATCGTCGCAGCGGCACCAATCAACACGTCGCCCACACCGGATTTGCAAACGTAACTCCGCCGATGATAACAGGTGAAGCGCTCGACCAACATGGAAGCGAACTCGAATTCACCGTCCATAAAGATGGATTCGTTCGGGATGAACACGTCTTCGAAAATCACCATCGCCTCCTGCCCACCGTACTGCGTATTCCCGGCATCGATTGTGCCGCCCTCGGCACTGCGCGTGTCGCAGGATTGCCTGCCGTAGATGTAAGTAATACCGGGCGTGTCCACCGGCAGCGCCCCGACGATGGCATAATCCCGATCAGCCTCGCTCATCCGCATCGTCGGCATGACCACCAGCCAATGTGAGTTGATACAACCGGTCTGGTGCGCCTTCGCGCCGGAAATGAAAACACCCTTCTCAGTCCGTTTGGTGACGTGGACGAATAAATCCGGATCGTCCTGCTCATGGGGTGCCTTGGAGCGGTCGCCCTTCACGTCTGTCATCGCTCCGCCGATTACGAAATTCTGCCGGTGCATCTCCGTGACGAATGCCTTGAAGCGAGAGTGATAGTCCGTCCCATGCGCCTCGTCGATTTCGTGCGTCACCGAGTACAGCGAGTTGATGGCGTCCATCCCAACGCAGCGCTGAAAACAGGTGCCGGTCAACTGGCCCAGTTTGCGCTGCATTTTGTTTTGCATCACCAAATCCTCCGGACTCGTTGTCACATGAAGAAAACGATTGATACGCTCACCGGTGAATGGCGAAACAGCCGTAGCCAGCTCCGGCTGTTCGTTGGCCAGATCGTATGTCCGCGCCACGGCGTTGACCGAGGGCCGGATCACCGGGTGATCGACCGGTTCTTTCACTCGCTCACCGAAGAGATGCACCTTCAACCCGCGACCGCGCAGGCTCTCAATGTACTCCTCTCCGCTGCGGATCATTGTTGTTTACTCGTTGGTCTCGATCAGCGACTGGTAAACCGCAACCGTGAATTCATCGCGTATCCGCAAATCGGTCGGCAGTTTTTGGGTCATGATCAGGCCGATCAACTCCTCCTTGGGATCAATGAAATACATGGTCGATGCCACCCCTCCCCAACTCAGCGTGCCGGGTGACCCAAGCTGCTGTGTCTCGGCGACGTCCACGCGCACTCGGAAACCAAGCCCAAACCCGTTGCCCGGGCCAAGTCGCACCCCGGTCTCCGGCAAAATGTGTTCGCGAATATGGTTTGTTCCCATCAACTCCACCGACTTCGGGCTGAGCAGGCGCCGCCCCTCAAACTCACCACCGTTCAGGATCATCTGGCAAAATTTGAGATAATCGGTCGTCGTGCCAACCAACCCGCCGCCACCGCTTAGAAACGGTTTCTTTTTTAGGTAAGTACTGGTGGCAGCCGGCTCGGCGATCTCGCGTTTACCGTCCAACCCCCATCGGTAGTTCACAGGAAAACGATCGACTTTTTCCTCCGGCAGCGAAAACCCGGTATCAGTCATCTCGAGCGGCTTGAAGATGCGCTCGGCAAAAAACTCATCAAGTGGTTTACCCGTAACACGCGTGACCAACTCACCCAGCACGTCCGTACTTACGCCGTACTGCCAGTGCTCACCGGGGTGCCCGAAGAGCGGCAGCTTGCCCAGTTTCTCCACCATCTCACGGGTGGTCGAGTTGCGGTCGAGCAGGTTCGCGGCACGAACCTGCTTATCCACTTCGCTGTTCCCGAAAATCCCGTAGGTCAACCCGGAGGTGTGCATCATCAAGTCGGCGATAGTCATGGGACGGCGCGGTTCCTCGAGTCGGCCCTTGCCGTCGTCTGTCTCGACGAACACTTTCACCCCGGCCAACTCAGGCAGGTACTTTTCAACCGGGTCAAATAGCTGAAAACGCCCCTCCTCGTACAGCATCATCGCCGCCGTGGTGGTGATGGCCTTGGTCATCGAGAAAATCCGGAAGATGGTGTCCCTCTTCATTGGTTTCCCGGCCTCGGCATCGGCATAGCCGGCAGCGTTGAAATGCACGATCTTCCCCTTCCTCGCCACTAGCGATACCGCGCCAACCAACTCGCCCGACTCCAACTTGCGGGCGACCAATTCATCGATGCGCTTCAGCCGCTCCGACGAGACGCCGACCGTCTCCGGCTTGGCCAAGCGGACGTTTTCCGCGTCGAGATCAAGTGAGAATGCTGTCATCAAAATAGGCAGGGCCAAGCGGCCAAGCAGGAACCGTGACCGGCTACTTTTCTTCATATAGTTTGGCAAGGTGAGTCTCGTACTTGGCGATGATGTGTCGCCGACGAACCTTGAGAGTGGCCGTCAACTCGTCGGATTCAAGCTGAAACGGGCGGCGCATCAAAAGAATTCGCTTCACACGCTCCGGTTGGCTCACTGCCTCCATCGCCTCATCCACTTGCGTCTGGTAAAAATCCAGCAATGCCGGATCGCTGATGAACAATTGGTCTTCGGAAAATTCCAACCCAAGCGCCTCCACCCGCTTGGCCAAGCGCTCAAGATTGGGCACGACCAACGCGCTGACGAACTTCCGTCCATCGCCATAGACAACCGCCTGGTCAATGAATCGATTGCGCACCAGGATCCGCTCCAACTCCGCCGGGGCAATGTTTTTTCCTCCCGAAGTGATGATCAGATCCTTCTTTCGGTCGGTGATAAACAGGTGTTGATCCGCGTCGATGCGCCCCAAGTCACCGGTGTGCAACCAGCCGTCGACCACCGCCTTTTTCGTGGCCTGTTCGTTTTTCCAATAGCCCTGCATTAGGCCCGGGCTGCGGACCAAAATCTCGTCATCGTCAGCCAGTCTCACCTCCACCTCGGCCAATGGCAAACCGACGGAGCCAACCTTGTAGTTTCCTCGATGGTTAAACGTTATGCACGGGGAACACTCCGTCTGTCCGTAGCCCTCGATCATCGGAACACCGCAGTCGAAAAATCCCTGACACACGTGAGGCGGCAACGGGGCACCACCGGAGATACATTGGCGCATCCGCCCTCCCAGTCGGCGTTTCAATTCGACCGCCCGTTCGCCATCCGGCAGTGCCTCCAACGCAGCCCAAAGTTTTTCGTAAAAACGCGGCACACACGTCGTCATCGTTGGCTGCACTGCCGCCATGTCCGCGCACAACTCATCCATCGGGCCGCCCAGAGCAAGGATGTACCGGCCCCAAGTTGACATGTAGTGATCCATCACCCGCGAGTAGACATGACTGTATGGCAGCCAGCTTAGGTGCTGTTCGTCCGGTTCGAGGCCAAAGATTACGTAGTTTGCCTCGGTATTAAACAGGATGTTGCCGTGCGAAAGCATCACCCCCTTTGGGTCACCAGTGGTACCGCTGGTATAAATAATTGTGGCAAGATCGTTTCGCGTAATGCCCGCCTCACGCGTGGCGAGTTCCGGGGCAATGGGCGTCGCAAGGACAGACTCCCATGTAAACACCGGGATCGGCCCTGCTTCGATTGGGTCAAACGAAATCACGAACCTCAGCTCCGGCAACTCGCCGATCACCTTCCAAAGTTTTTCCGCCTGAACCTGATTACTGACAAACGCTGCGCGGGCGCCGCTGTGGTGAACCTGAAACGCCGCCTGCCTTGGAACCATCGGTGCGTGCAGCGGCACGTCCACCGCCCCGCAGCTCAGCACGGCATGGTCGGCCACCAGCCACTCGTGCCGGTTTTCCGAGAGGATCACCACCCGGTCACCGGGCTGGATGCCATGCTGTATCAACGCCGACGCAACCGCATCCGCCTGCCGCCGGTAAGCCGTCCAGCTTAAATCCCTGAACCCCTCCCCCGTCTTGTAGCGCAACGAAACGGCAGCACCCATCGCCGCGCAGGTCGCGCGGTGCATGCCGCAAAGCGAATCATACGGCCGTGTTAACACAGCACCCGTCATCAGTCAGGCACTCCACCAGCCACCATTCACATGGATCGTCTGGCCGGTAACATAGCTCGCCAGGTCGCTGCATAAAAACAGCACCACCCCGGCGACCTCTCCCGGTTCACCAAACCGTCCGAGCGGGATTTGCGCTTTCATCCCGGCCAACACCGGTTCGGGAATCGTCCGGCTCATCTCGGTGTCGATCACCCCCGGTGCCACGGCATTGACGTTGATTTGAGACCTCGCCAACTCGCGGCTCAACACCTTGGTCAGGCTCATCACCCCGCCCTTGGCCGCCGCATAATTCGCCTGGCCAAATGCCCCCAAAGCCGCTGCGATTGAGGCCAGATTCACGATCCGTCCGCCCGCCCCCAAGTGCTTCGCCGCCTCTCGGCTCACCTTGAACACGCCGCCAAGGTTCGTCTCAACCACCTCCTGCCACTCAGCGTCGCTCATTTTTTGCACCGTCCGATCCCGAACAATCCCAGCGTTGTTGATCACAAAATCGACCGTGCCAAACTCGCGCTTGGCCAAGCGGAAGAACTCTTCAACCTCATCCGTGTCGCGCACATCCGCACCGACCGCCACCGCACGCGGACCAAGCGCGGCCACCACCGATTCCGCCAACACCTTGTTTTTACTGGACGAGTCGGAAAAATAGTTAACCACGACGTTCGCTCCCGCTGCGTGGAGCGCCTCCGCCGTCGCTTGGCCAAGGCCCTGACTTGCCCCGGTTACTATGGCCGTCTTTCCGGTTAGATCGATCGTGTTCATTCGACGAGTTTGAAAATGGTAGCCGATCCCTGTCCCATCCCAACACACATCGTCGCCAGACCGAACGTCTGGCCTTCTGCCCGCATACGATGGAGCAGTGTCGTCGCGATACGCGCCCCGCTGGCACCCAACGGATGCCCGATGGCAATCGCCCCGCCCCTCGTGTTTACGTTCGCATCCGAGATGCCCAACTCCCGCAGCACCGCCAGCGACTGAACTGCAAACGCCTCGTTCAACTCGATGCAGCCAACGTCTCCCAGAATTAACCCGGCCCGCTGCAACGCCTTGTGGGTTGCCGGAACCGGCCCGATGCCCATTACCTCCGGTGCCACTCCAGCCACGGCATGCGAGACAACCTCAGCCATTGGCTCCAGGCCAAGCTCGTTGGCCCTCCGACTGGACATCATCAAGAGCGCCGCTGCGCCGACACTAAGCGGTGAACTGCTTCCAGCCGTCACTGTGCCTGTCCCATCCCTCAAAAAAACCGGACGCAACTTGGCCAAGTTCTCGACGGACGAATCAGTTCGAACGCACTGGTCGCGAGTCACTTTCGCTTTGCATCCGGATTCATCGCGACCCATTGGCGAGGAAAACTCCGTCTCAAACTCCCCACGGCCCTGCGCCGCCGCCGCCAGCTGATGGCTGCGCACCGCGAACGCATCCTGTTCCTCTCGAGAAATACCGTGTTGATGGGCAAGGTTCTCGGCTGTGAGTCCCATGTTCATGATTGCCCTACTGTGCCGGGTGTACAATCGCTGGGATGGATCAACGTCTTTCATCATCGGCACATGATCCATATGCTCCACACCGCCAGCGATTTGCACATCCTCGTTGCCGGTTTGAATGCTCATGGCCGCGAGGTTGATCGCCTCGAGCGACGAAGCGCAGTTGCGATGAATCGTCACACCGGTCGTCTCCACCGGCAATCCGGCAATTAACGCCGCCGTGCGTGCGACATCAAACCCCTGCTCACCCTGTTGCTGACAGCAACCCCACTTCACGTCCTCGACCCATGCCGGGTCGAGCGAGTTGCGACTAATCAGTTCCTTGATCAACTCCGCCGACAAATCATCCGAACGAACGTCCCGGTACCAACCCTCAAGCGGACAGGCTTTCGCCACCGGGGTACGCAACGCGTCGATAACCACTGCGGTTTCCATTTAGGCGCGCCCCCCTGTTTGAGGATAAAATGTTGCCCCGGTTTCAGCGTGATCCCTCAATATTTTTGGCGCATCAAATCGGGCACCCAGTCCTGCATCGAGAAACGATTGCGACTTCGCAACCACCTCGGCAGCCCCAGTTTGATCACAGTGACGGAGCGGCCCGCCTCGAAACTGCGGAAAACCGGTGCCAAGCACCATGCCCATATCGACATCGCCCGGCTCCGCCACGATTCGATCCTCCCACGCGCGCGCGGCCTCCAGTAGCAGCACACTAAACAGCCGTCCTTCGATCTCCTCCGCGCCAATCTCGCGGGATCCGGTTTTATGGCGTGCGAGAAACTCATCCAGCGCGGGATCATTTTCCCGCCGGCCACGGCGGCCGAGTTTGCGAAAACCGGAACCGGTTTTATCACCCTTGCGTCCCGCCTCCACCAAGTCGTCCAACAACCGGGTCGGCACCCAGCGCTGTGTCATCTCGGCAGCATTCTCGAGCACACGAAACGCACCCATCGAGACATCCAGACCGACGAGATCGTTGAGTGCAAGCGGCCCCATCGGCATCCCCCAGTCCGTCGCCACACGGTCGATCAGATCGATGTCGGCACCTTCGCACAGCAACACGATCGCCTCATTCATGTACGGCAACAGGATACGGTTCACGAGAAATCCGGGGGAGTCCTGCACGACGACCGGTGTTTTGCCCAGGCGCTTGGCCAATGCCACGGCGGTGGCCACGGTCTCGTCACTCGTTACGTTTCCGCGGATGACTTCGACCAGTCGCATTCGGCTGACCGGATTAAAAAAATGAAGCCCCACAAACCTCGCCGGGTCGATGGTTGACTTGGCCAGACGTGAAACAGAAATCGTCGAGGTGTTGGTCGCCTGGATCGCCTCCCCCGGCAGCACCTTGGCCAAGGCCGAGTGCACGTCCGCCTTCAACGTCTCCGACTCGGTGACGGCCTCGATCACAATGTCCGCTTGGCCAAGCGCGGTCAGGTCCACGGTGGTGTTCAATCGGGCCAACGCGTCCGCCTCACTCGCTTGGCCAAGCGCTTGGCGAAAAATGGCCAAGCCAAGTTCAATGCGAACCTGATCGACATCGGCCATGGTCGTGCTGAGCCCGTTCGACGCCGACGCAGCGGCAATCCCAGCACCCATCGTCCCGGCACCAAGCACCCCTACGCTTTTGATCTCGGCTGGTTTAACCGCCGAGTCGTCCACTCCGCGATGTTTCCTCAGCCGGTTTTGTTCAAAAAAAACACCGATCATTGCCGATGCCACTGGCCCACCGAAGACCTTTTTCGCGGCTGTTCGTTCTGCAACCAACCCGCGCTCGAGCGAAACCGAGGCCCCGTCGCACACTGCGCTTATCGCCGCGAACGGGGCCGGGTACTCGCCCTTGTTTCGTTGCCGGATCCGGGCCGTGGTCATTCTTCGGCAATAATCAATCTGCTCAGCGGTCATCGGCAGGGACGCCCGTTTTTGTTGACGACGAGTTTTCCACTTTTCGTTCAAAGCCAACTCCGCCAACACCCGCCTACCCTCCTCTACCAAGCGATCCTCCGGCACAGCATCAAACACAAGGCCCAGCGCCTCGGCCTCGCTGGCGTCGAACGGTTTGCCGGTGGTGATTGCCTTGAGGGCGTGATCCAGTCCAACTACGCGCGACAGCCGTTGCGTGCCACCCCAGCCCGGGATCAGACCCAGTTTTACCTCGGGGAAACCGATCTGCGTTTTCGGCTGTTTCGTAGCAACCCGTTCGTCCATCGCCAGTGCAAATTCCGTCCCGCCCCCCAGACAAACTCCATCGATCAATGCCACAGTCGGGAACGGCAACGCCTCAAACCGGGCAAACACAGCCTCCCCTTGCTCAAGCGAACCGAGAATGTCGTCCATCGAGTTTGCTTCGGTGGTAAGCAACTCCTCAATCTTGGCCCCGGCGATGAATTGCCCCGGCTTGCCGCTGCAGACCATCAGCCCAATTGCAGGCATCCCGGCCAGTTCGTTCAGCACATCGTCCAACTCCGCGAGGACAGCTCGGGAAAACATGTTCACCTTTTCGTTTGGCAGATCGAACGTGAGCGTGGCCACGCCGTCCTTCGCCAACTCTAGTCGGAAGGCGTCGGTTCCGTTATCCAGTTTTGAAGGATTCAATTTGAGTGAAATACCCTACCTCCGTGGGCGCCTTTTTGCGGGCAAACGAAGATCCCACGCCTCCACCCAGCGTTCATCGACGAATTTCATGTCGAACTCGTCCACCATCCGGCGACTCATGTCCGCGAGATGTCCCGCCCCGTAAAAAATACCGATCTTTTTTACCCCCTTATCGAGTTGCTCGCGCAGGACATTCATCGCCACAATGTTGCGCTCGGTAATGATGGCTGAACCCTTTTCGCCGCCAAGATCATCAAGCACGTCCGATTGGGCGAATTGCTGTGCCATCAACCGTTTCATCACCAGTTCGCGGTTGCTCGAGAACAATGCAAACAAGAGGGCTAAATCGTTGGGTGCCTTGTTTTTGTTCGCCTGTTGCTGCTTCAAGCCCTGCACGAATAGATCCATGAATAGCGTAAAAAACGACTCACCGCGTTCCTTCATTTTCTCGGCAAACTCCTCCGGTGACATGTCGGCGTGCACCATGTTTTTTGCGGAGTAATCGATCCAATCCACCTGAAACGCCAACCCCAGCATGTCTTTCGCGCCCAGTTGCACCCCGCCCACGACCGCCATCCCGGCCTTGAATCCGCTCTCTTCGGAGGCGTCCTTCCCTTCAGGCTCCTTCGGCTTGGTCGTCCCGTCCTTATCGACCGGAGCATCCTCTCTCTCCACGAACCGCACCGGGGTACCGCCCAGATCGTCCTTGTCTGCCACCAT